>JACQGJ010000104.1 GCA_016199605.1 Armatimonadota bacterium
GGTGTGCTCCTTCGAAGTGTGCGGTGCTACCGGGAATAGCGCGAGACGGACCGTTTGCGTTGAATCCTCGTTCCGATTCATCAAGGTACTGGTCGAAAACCTGGATGCGAAGACGGCGGCGTCAAACATCGTGGTCACTGCGACGCTGAAAGGATGATCTCAAAGCATGTTGAGTGGTCTTGCCTGGAAAAGGTTAGGGATCGCACTGGTTGCTGCCTCGTCCATGGCCGTCGGCAGGTCGCTGCGCGCGGAATCTCTGGAGTTGCTTTCTCAGGACTTCAATGGAAAGGCCGTTGAGAGCCCGGCAGTCACACTCCTTGAGAACTCCGTGCATGAAAAGGGTCTGGTGCGATCAAGCAGTCTCGAGGGATGGAGACGGTCGGGGGTGCAGGTTGGCCCGGTTCCGGTGCCCAAGGGACAATTGATTGTGGAGTATGATTTCCTTGCAGTCAAGTTCGGCGGCCAGTGCCAGGAGTTCACCTCGCAGGTCCCGTCCACTCACTGGTACATGGCGTTTGCCGATCCGAACGGCAGGCTGCATCTCCACACGCGACAGGGCGGCGAGTGGAAGCAGCGCGCGACTGCCGACCGCTCTCTGAGACTGAACACCTGGTATCACGAGCGGGTTGCTCTGACCCGAACGAGCATCTCCCTTCGCATTGTAGAGAAGGAATCCGGCGCGGTGGTGTGGGAGACATCCGAGCCGGTGCCGGTCGAGGACCTCGGCGAGGAGACTACTTTCGTCTTGTGTGACGAAGCGCCGACCGCTGAGGAGGGCAGCACGCAGTGGGATAACTTGAGGATCTCCACCGACGATCCCTCACTGGCGAAGCAGTTCGCGGCGCGGATGAAAGCGGTGGCAACCGAACGCGTCGAACAGGAGCGACGCCAGCGTGCGGCGGCGGAGTTGCGCCGGCGCGGCCTTGTCCTGGTGCCCATGCCGCAGGAGGTGCGGCTGCGCGAGGGATTTTTCTTCCTTCCGGCGAAGGTGAGGGTTCGCACGGAGGGCGACTGCGGCGCGGCAGACATGTCGGCTGTGCAGGTCGCGTCAAGGGACCGGCTGGACTGGGAGGCGCAGGCATTGCGAGGGAAGGGCGCCGCGGACCTAACGCTGCGACGAGGGAGTACCCGGCTTGGCGCACAATCCTATCGACTGGAGGTGGGACCGAGAGGCGTCGTGCTGGAGGCGCGAACGCCGCAGGGCTTCTTCTATGCCGCGCAGACGTTGTGTCAGTTGCTTGGGGACGGCGGACGGGTTCCGTGCGTAAGGATAGAGGATGCACCTGCCATCGAAAATCGCCTCGTGATGATCGCCATTGACCAGGGCGGCTTTCAACTCGTCGATGTCGACTATTGGAAACGGCTGCTGCGCGAGCTGGCGGCCGTGAAGATCACGCACGTCATGCCCTACTTCGAGGGAGCCGGGTTCCTCTACGAGAAGTACCCCTTCATCACAGCGAAGGGCGAGAACGGTTTCACCCGCAGCAAGTCCCGGGAGTTGAGTGATTACGCCCACCAACGGTTCCTCAAGATCGTTCCGCAGCAGCAATGCCTCGGGCACTCCGGGGCTATGTTGCACAACGAGCAGTTGAAGGACCTCCGCGAAAGTGGCGATGTCTTCTGTTCCTCGAATCCCAAGACCTTCGCCTTCTTCGGCGACCTCTTCGACGAGTTGGTGCAGGCGTTCCCCTACGGAGACTATATCCACGTCGGGGGTGACGAGTTTGCCCACGGCTTCGCCCAGTGCCCTCAATGCAAGGCCCGGGCCGAGCAGATCGGCAAACCCGGCCTTTATGCCCAACACATGATGCAGGTGAGGGGGCTTCTCAAGGATCGCAAGCGCGACATGATGATCTGGTGGCACGAGGAAGGCTTCACCGAGGAGGCGGCTGACAACCTCGCGAAAGACCTCGTCGTCTTCGACTGGCACTATGGCAATCAGGCGAGCTATCCTTCGCTTGAGCGGTTGCAGAAGAAAGGCTTCGTCCGCACCTGGGCGACGCCGGCGGTGACCCGCTACTACGATCCCGGCAACGACTTCGACAACACCTTCGGAAACATCCAGGGATTCCTGCGAGCGGCGGCGCGGGTGAAAGCTCCGGGGGAATGTACCTGCACATGGGTTCAGGGAATCTGGGGTGGGCGCAATATCTTCGAACTGAACCTGTATGCCCTGCTCTGGAGCGCGGAGTGCGCATGGAATCCCGTGGCCAGCGATGCCGCGGCTTTCCGCTGGAAGTACGCGCACCACTGGTTTGGTCTGGACGGCACAGCGCGAGCAGAGGAAGTGATGGACGCCGTTCACCGTCCCTACGGATCGCCAAAGGAGCAGAAGTTCTGGCGGGATAACCGTGAGCTGGAGCCGCTTGTGGGCGAGAATCCGGGCGTTACTGCCAAACGCCTCGCCGATCACCCGGAACTCGTGGCCGACGCCAAGGCGCTGTTGGGCTACTGCGCGAAGGCCCGCACAATTCTCGAACGATGGCAGAAGGGAGTTAAGCGTAATCGGGCTACCGTAGACTTCCTGCTGAATGATGTCCATATCCACGAAGTCGCCGCGTGGAAGATCCTCGCAATCGACGCCTTGAACGCCGCTTGGGCAGGGAGCTTGGAGAAGACCGCTGTCGAGCGGCACGCGGCCCTGACGCCGGCTCTTACGCAGCTACAATCTCTCACCTCTGACCTCAGCGAAATCGAGGCCATGTACCGACGCTCAGTACTCGAAGCCGGTGGTGGGGAATGCGGTTGGGGAGGATGGGTACCTTTCATCACCCAGGGAGGGATCCTCTTCCGTGCGGCGGAAGGACGGAAGGGCATCGAGGGATTGCTGGCGCGAGTGAAGCATTCGCTCGACACGGATCAGCGGTCGGCAAGCCCCTTCCAACAGTGAGGTAATGGAACCCATGTACTGTAGAACAACCAAGTTGGTGGGGAGCATGGTGACGGCACTGTGCCTTCTCATCAGTATGAGTAGCCTCGGTGTTCCGCGACAGGGACTTATTCTGTCGCTCATCTCTCGTCCGGACGTCCAGAACAACTCCCTGTCGGAGGGAGATAGAATCTGGGATGACTCTGGCAGAGGGAACCACGGCGTTGTCCGAGGTGTCCCCGAACTGGTCGCAGGGAAACAAGGTCATGCCCTTCGTCTAAGGTCCGGCGCTTTCATCGAGATTCCGCCAAGCAGTGACTTTGACGATCTGTTGGCACTCTCCGTCGAGGGCTGGTTCTGTCCGGAGGACCCGAGCTCTGCGAGTTCGCTCGAATCCAACCGGGAACAGATTCTGGTGGGCAGGTGGGATGATCCTGAAAAAAGGAGTTTCTTTCTTTACACGAAGGCGGAGGGCGTGATTGAGTGGGGCGTTGGTTGGAGGAAAGACCAGTACATGATCCTGCGAGACGGAGGCGCTCTGCCCGAAGGTCGGTGGAGCCACCTGGTCGGCACCTGGAGTTCACAAGAGGGACTCCTGCGGCTCTACTGCAATGGCGAGGTGGTGAAGACGGAGAAGACTCCGAGAGACGTGGCAATGCTGAATTCTGATGCTCCCCTCTTCCTTGGGACCCACAATAACGGCCCGGGGGTGATGGAGAACTACGAGGGTCTGCTGAGCGACATCAGAATCTGGAACCGTGCGCTGAGCCCGGAGGAAATCAAGGCTGACTACAGACGAGAAAGGAGATGGCACATCGAACCCATGAAGCAGAAAGTGAAAACGAAGCCGTCGTTTGTGGACGTGAGTTGCGAGAAGCAGTTGTTCATTGACGATTGGTTGATCGAGAAGAAGGAGAAGGTAAAGCTGACCGTCAACCGACCGCGCCTGACCGGCGAGAAGTCCGTGTTTGCCGAAAAGCCGTGGGAGCTGGGCGAGGTGCACTCTTTCGGCGACTCGGTCATGGAGGAGGACGGCCTCTACAAACTCTATTACCCTTCGTGCGACAAAGCCGATCGGTACTGGTACTGCGTTGCCACCTCGACGGATGGCATCCGTTGGGAGAAGCCGGAACTTGGTCTCGTTCCGTTCGAGGGGAATCCGGCCACAAACATCATATACCCGGACAAGTCATGTCCGCCCATGCCGGGCTTCTTTGGCACGTGTGTCTTCAAGGACACGAATCCGCACTGTCCCCCGGAGGAGCGCTACAAGATGATCTGCGGTGACGCGCCAACCTGGGTCTTCGTCTCAGCGGATGGACTGCGCTTCAAGCCCATGTTCGACCAACCCTCTTTCCGAAGCTCGGACACGAACAACCTCTGCTTCTTCGATGATCGTATCGGGAAGTACGTCGCCTACTTGAGGGGATACGCTCCGCTCCGCGTGGTGGCCCGGTGCGAGTTCAGCGACCTTTCGGCTTTCGGCAAGGAGAAGATTGTGTTCTCCTACGACAAAGAGGATCAGGCAAAGATCGACAAAAGCCGGTTCGTGGCAATGGACTTCTACAACAGTTCCGCGATCAGGTACCCCTACGCAGCGAACGCCTACTTCATGTTTCCCTCCGCCTACTATCACTTCCCTGAGCCGCCGGTTGGTAAACTTACCAACGACGGGATCGCGGACATTCACTTCGCCACCAGCCGGGACGGGATTCACTGGAACCGGCTGGACCGGGAACCGTTCATCCCTTTGCAGGAGGGACAGAACGGTCTGTAC
>JACQGJ010000095.1 GCA_016199605.1 Armatimonadota bacterium
GCCGCTATTCTTCACACCCGCGACTATCGTCCGGGGCCGGAATCCTATGCCCTGCAATGCGGCCCTCGCCTCGTTGTGAGTGGAAAGGTCACATCCCTGAAGCCCCGCAAGTCATACCGAGCTGCCGTGGGGATCACTGGCGGCGGGGAGATCGTCTTTGTGGTCACAGAGGACATCATGTTGGAGCTATCGGAATTCGCCAGGATCCTCGCTCGTTCCCGTGAACAAGGAGGAGTCGGTTGCGTCGATGCGCTCAATCTTGACGGAGGGCCCTCGTCGCAGCTCTACTTGAGCGCGCCTCCCGCCAGGTTCACCCTCGGCGGCGGTTGGGGCGTTCCCACGGCAATCGCGGCCTTTGTCAGGCCGACGACGAGGTAAGGTCTGGAATGCACGGTTCGACGCCAAGGCTCCTCCACATTCATGCCTCGCGCAAGGATTGCTATGACAGGATCTCCTAAGACCAGCGAAGGACCCTCCGAGGGCGGCCGCCCAGGCCGCATAATGACCCCCAAGTCTTCAGTCACGCGTTTTCCTCTATTCCTTGTTCTCCGCCTCGCCCTGGCCGTCGCGCTGATGTGGTTTGTTGTGGCCCGATCGAGCCCGGGTCGCGTGTGGAACTCCATTCCACAGATTAGACCTCTGCCGCTGATTGAGGCCCTTTTCCTTTACGCGGCACTGCAATTGCTCAGCTCCTACAAATGGGGGCTGATCCTCAGGTCACAGTCTGCCGACCCCTCTCGTCCGCAGCCGTCCTTTCGTCGGCTGGTCTGCTACTACTACATGGCAATGTTCGCAAACCTTTTTTTCCCCAGCAGCATTGGCGGAGACACCTTGCGAACTGTGATGATTTCCCCTTACTCCGATGGTATTGCTCGAGGAGCTCTCTCGGTTTTCATGGAGCGGGTTACGGGGTTCATCGCTCTGGTCACGATCGGGTTGGGGGCGGCCCTGCTTCTTGGCTCTTACCCACAGATGTGGAAAGCCGAATCGTCTGGCTTGACGCTGCAAACGGGAGTACTGCTTCTTATCGTCGGAGCGGGGGCTTGCATGTTGTTTTTTGGCGCCACGGTTCTGTTTCGTCAGATGATCCTCTCAGATCGCATCCCGCGATGGACGCCTTCACGCCTTCGTTTGATGCTGACAAATTGCGCAGAGTGCCTGGACAATACCGGGAGAAACTGGCGTTTGTTCCTTGGCATCATCGCGGTCTCATATCTGTTCCAACTAAGCTACGTCGTCCTCAATCGTCTGATGATGGAGTCAGCCAACATCCACCTTTCCTACGTCTACCTCGGCTTCTTCTCGCCTGTCATGGCCATCGCGAGTTTCCTTCCCCTCACCCCCAACGCCTTGGGAGTCCGCGAAGTCACGGTCACGCTTCTTCTTTCAGCTCAGGGGATTGCGGGGCATGAGGCGCTGCTCTTCTGTCTTGCCAACTACATCGTGATGACAGTTGTGAGCCTGCCGGGGGCGTTTGCCTTGTTTCTTACTCACACCAACCTGAGAGCACTGTCCCGGAAGAACCGAGAGACAGAGGGTTCAAGCTGAGATCCTCGTCCCGGCTATGGGTCACCTTTTGATCGCGTACCCCTCGATGATCGTAGCGATCTGAACTCGGAACAGAGCTCGGGCGGTTGTTGCGAGGGCATCGTAAAGGAGTTTGGCTGAGTCAATAGCTGGTTTGCCATAGAGGTTCGGAGATCCTGGCAGGATTTTCGGCATCCCAAAACCATTGCAGCTTAGGAGCCTTGAGAGGGATCTGGCGGAGAAATGGTTGAGGTGGTTGAGGGTGTCCAGTCCCACATCATGCGTGGGGAGAAACTGGGCGACGATACGCGACCTCACGAGATGAAAGCCAACATTGGGTACGCGCACTACAAGGAGACCCCCAGATTTCAAGACGCGACGGGCTTCTTGAAGAACCGACAGGGGATCAGAGACGTGTTCGAGGACATCCCACAATGTTACTACATCGAAAAATCCGGAGTCGAATCCCGCCTGGTGTAGCGTCCCCGTGAGAACGTGAAGCCCAGGTTGCCGCGCGGCAAACTCTGCGGCGGGCCTGGAAACTTCCACGCCAAAGCAATTGAACCCTCTCTCTCGAGCCATGTCGAGGAAGATTCCCAGCGAGCACCCAATGTCCAAAAGCTTCGGTGAATCGCATGAGGAGGAGGAGGAGGAGCCAGCGAATCGCCCGATCCGGCGCAGCCCGTTTCTGAAAACACGCTGACGATCATGACGGAAGGTTCTTTCCCACTCCTCGGAGTCGACGTAGCTCTCATCGTAGTAGCTGAACAGCTCCTCGTCGGTAGGGATCGGATTGCAGTAAACATATCCACACCTCCTGCAACGCACGACCGGTTGCGTCTCTTCAAGGTGAAGGAGCCTGGAATCCTCTGCACCGCAGATGGCACAGGGCCGAGGGACGGAGGGGATCGGCCGACTACCTGACAACGGCTTCGTAAACCTCGAGGGTTTTCCTGGCGATGCTCTTCCATTGGAACGGCAGAATCCAGCGCGAACCCCCTGCTTTGAGTTTGTCTCGGAGTGGTTGGGACTCGACCAGGGTTGTTATCGCTTGTGCAAGGGACTCCGTTGTTCCACCGGCAGGGAGCAGAAGCGCCTCCTCCCCGTGAGTCAGCCGCAGTTCCTCTTCCGAGGCATCCCCCAGCGTGGTCACCGTGGGTAATCCGTGAAGCATCGACGTCAGGAAGGAGCTGCGACGCAGGGAGACACCGTCTCGGTATGGAAAGGCAGCAAGGTCACAGCACGCAAAATGACGCGACACGTCTTCGGGGAGGAGGAATCCCGTCCAGATCACAGTGCCCGCGACCCCGAGAGATTCCGGCAGATTCAACAACTGTGCATGAAAAGGATCACTCTCCGCGTCCAACAAGCACATCATGAGAAGCCTGACCTGGGGGTGACCTCGATACACTTGAGCGAAGGCTTTGAGGAGCCACTCCACTCCCTTGTTTGGCTGCATGTAACCGAAGTGTCCCACCAGAATATTGTCTGCGGTGACACCGTATCGTGCGCGCAGTTCCTTGCGCTGCTCCGCACTTACTTCGACCACGGGGATGACCGGCGCGATGTTGATGACCCTGGCTTTGTCCCTGATCCACGGCATCGCCTTCGCACACGCTTTCCGCTCCGTCTCTGCTGGAAAAATGACCACCTCCGCAGGTGAAACAATTGTAGCCACTGTGAGTTTCCTCAACCAGTGCGTCGCCAAATACTCGTGGACGGTGACTACGAGAGGAAGCTTCGGAAACCGTCGCTTGAGCCTGAAGGTCAACCAGGCCAATTCCGGCCCATGCCCGTAATCCCTTCCTGGATATTGGAGGTGTGCGACATCATACGCCTGATCTCCCAACCACTCGATGGCGCGACGCCAGTTGCCCCGCTTCCAGTTATCCACCTCATACCTAATCAGTCCCGGAGCGGAACGCTCCGCGCACCGAGTCGTAAGGACCTCCACTGTGAGCCCTTCGGCCACCAGCGTCTGTGCGAGCCGTTCTGTGTAGTCGCCAATACCGCATCGTTGCGGAGGATAGGAGCCTGTCACCATCGCCACCTTCACTTTGCCGCTTCCTTTGAAACAACGTGGCTGCCGATTTCCACTTGCCCAAGGTAGAGCAGCGACTTTGTGAGCTGCATCAGGTGACCTGTTCGAGGAGTGCTGGGAACGTCCCGGTCAATGAAGAAACGATATCGCCCGTCGGGGTCCTTCGTGTTAAGACGAACATAAAGGCGATCCATTACTGCCGTGGCGTCTCCGGATCGGCTTTGGGTGGGCCACAGCTCAAGGGGAAGTCTACCGAAAGTCGGGATCCGGTCCCAATAAACAATGTCACGGCCTGTCTCGCATGCGAGACGGTGGAGTGGGTATCGATCGACTGGAACCCTCAGTCTCCAGAAGAGCAATACCTCGATGAAACCTCCGGAGGAGGCTTTACGAGGAGTCAATCTCGCGCTCACCAAATCTACAGTCTCCCCCACAGCCCTCGGAGCGATTGTTCCCTGAGGTTGGCCAAGGAATAGCGTCTTCAGACCAGATTGATGGCTCCCCCCTCGCTGGAAGGTAACCACGCCGTCAAGGTTCCGAATCGCCCCATAGCCCTCCTCTTCCATGACAGGAAGATCATAGGGATCCATGAGGTAGATCGGCTGTTTCTCCGAAACGCGCTCCCACAAGAACGGCTCATGCGTGTCCAAGAC
>JACQGJ010000097.1 GCA_016199605.1 Armatimonadota bacterium
GAAGACCGCCGCGCCTTCGGCGCGCCGCTTGAGACGCAGGGAATCTGTCACGTCAAATATCGTAATGGCGTCTTTGGGCTGTTCGCAACCGGTGATGCCTCCCAGAGCCTCGGCTGTCCTTTCCGGTTGATCGGCGAAAAAGGCGTGATCGAATTGGCGTGGGGGCCCGATCCCGGCCCGATGCTGCGCTTTCGGAGCGACGATTTTGCAGGCTGGAAGGAAGTGGACTGCAAAGGTGAGGACCTGCACGGCCCCAGCTACATCGAACGCGCGACGGCTGATCTGGTGGACTGCCTGAAGACTGGCCGCGAGCCTGAGCTTTGCGCCCGGCACGCGATGAACGCAACCGAGATCATCTTCGCCTGTTACGAATCCAGCCGACGGCGAGGGAGAGTGGACCTGCCGCTGACGATCGAGGACTCGCCGATAGCCGCGATGATTGAGGGTGGACAACTGGCTGGACGGACACCTGAGTAAGAGGGAAATCGCCATGGAGAGAGAACGCGAATCGAGACTGCACCCTCGTCAGTTGGGTCCCGCGAACGAGATCCAGATTCGCGCCCCGCTAAGAGTGTCACCTGCTCAGCGAATCAAGACGATGATGGCGACTCAGGAAATGGTCTTGAACACATGGGGCAATCGGTTGCGCCAAGCCCATCCCGATTTGTCCGACCTGCAGCTTTGCCGGATGGTGTTTGAGAGGTTGAAGCAGAATGGATGAGAACTCCAGTGCAATGGGTTGAATGAGGACGCCATGAGAAGTAGGGACAGGTGTTTCTGGATATTTGCATTACTACTCGTCGTGTACTTGTGTTGCGTGAGGTGCTCTTCCGAGAAGCTCTGGGCCCAGATCTCATCGTGTCTACGCGGCATGATTCTCATCCTCTGCTTCGTTGTCACATCCACCGCGCTTATCATCTTCACAATGGAGGCAGTTCGCCAGTACCGGCAGAAACGAAAACCCGATCTCCAGAATGTCGCCTCGTCCTCCTTTATGGTCATGTTCAGCGTCTACTTCATCGGAGAAAAGCTGGTGTGGCATGGATCATCCCCTTTTTGGTTCTCCATGTCCTGCTGCGTGATTCTGCTGGCAATAGCAGTTTCGCTCCTATGTCAGCGTCGGCGTAGGGCCACGTCAGAGGATGGGACTACCGAAACGTAGGATGCCAGCTCAGACGTACGGTAATGAACGGAAGACCTGAATAGGGGAACTATGATCGACATTGGCGCCAAGGTGGCGGATTTTACATGAAAAGGGAGGCCTTATTTTGAAGAGCACTCTCAGCACTTGGTTGTTGATTCTCCTCGGGCACACGGCAGTTCAGACCCAAGCTGACAATTCTGTCAAACTCGTCCCCACCCCTCGCGAAGTGGGACTCCGCTCCATCGCTCTTGCTTTCGTCGGTGTTGTGGGCCGCTGTGGCAATTGGACCTGCCACTGACGCTTGAGGATTCGCCAGTGGCGATGATCAAAGGCAAGCAATCCGCGGGACGAACCGATCAGTGGTCCCAGGAACCTCCCGCTATGGTCCGTATACCGGAGGGCGCTAAACCTGCGCCACTGCCACAACTTTCCCCGTGTCCGCTGATTTGATCGCGGCTTCGATGACGGCGATGGCTTTGCGGACCCCTTCGGGCTTCACGATCAGGTCTTTCTTACGAAGGAGCACGTCGGCGAGGTTGCGATAGTAGTCGGTGCAATCTCCGGGGACTGAATCGACAAGAGACTCGGCTGGCATTCCGTTGACCTCCGCAACGACGCGCGCCTTCTCGTTCGGATCAAAGGTGTTCTTTTGCAGGGCGCCCTTCTCCCCCAACACGTACCACCGCGGCTTGCTTATCTTGGCGATTTGGGTGACGAGGACTTCGAAGAGGGTGTCGTCCGCAAAACGGATCAACGCCTGCGCGTGATTCTCGGCAGTGGTGCCCCAGACGCGGTGTTGATCCTTGCAGTAAACGGACACTGCGGGAGCTTTTGCCAGGAGAAGCGCCTGGTCCACGAGGTGGGCGCCCCAATCATACAGGTTGCCGCCGCCGTGCTCCTTGTCTCGCCTCCAACCTCCGGGCTTGCCGTAGCCACCCACCGACGACTCGAAATGGAACGGTTGACCAATCAGGCCACTTTCCACGACCTTCTTCACCGTCAGGAAGTCGCTGTCCCATCGCCGGTTTTGAAATACGGAGAGCACCCGCTGGTTCCTGTCCGCTGCTTCAATCATGGAGTCCGCTTCGCGAACGTTCAGGCACATCACTTTTTCCGAGACGACGTGCTTGCCGGCGCTCAGCGCTTTCACTGCCAACGGTTTGTGGGTGTCGTGCGGAGTACACAAGACGACGACGTCCACCGCCTCGTCCTTCAGGACTTTATCCAGGATGTCGAAGGACCGCGTCTTTCTCTCGTTCGCGGCCTGCTCCAACCTGGCGGGATCTGCTTCACAAACTCCGTAAAGGTTCAGCTCGGCAGCCTTCTCGATCAGGCTGCAATGATATTGGCCCACGCCGTAACCGACTATCACGATGTTCACACACTTCACGACAAATGCCTCCCTGTTATCAGTATCGTTCTAAGCGCCTTGATGGAGCAAGGGAAGGCTGGAAAGATGGAAGCGCCGGGCGCCCCCATTCCCCCATTCTTCCACTTCTCCAGTGTTCCACTTCTCCAGTGCTCCACTTTCCCATACCTGTTTGGTTCCGGCTTGTCCGGGTCAGGGCTTCCCATCGAAGAACGAGACCAGGGCCTTTTGGTCCGGGTCCTCGATTGCCAATCTCCAGAAATCATTGGAGGCGTCAGGTCCCATGTTCATCGTATATAAGATGATTTGTCCGACGCGCAGCCCGGAGGGGAGGTCAACGCGCACTTCCTGACGCTCGCGCGGCGTATCTTGCCAGAGAACCTGGAAAATGCCTTTCCCCTCAGGAGACATGACATCAATAAAGAATCGGGCGCCTTCGGTGCCCTTGAGATCGAGGACCAACCTGGCGCCAGGAGGTGTGTCGATCGGTTCCGGCAGGTCGTAGGCCCAGCCGCACGAGGCTTCGGCCTTGCCGGAGACGGACATGCGTATATGGTCCTGGATTCGCTTGAAGCTCTGCGTCTGCCCCATCGACCGGATGTTGTACCAGCCGGGGACGTCGGCAAACTGAAGCCACAGTTGATAGATTCGCTTCTTCTCCGAATCGTCGGTCTTCGCATAGCCGTGGATCACCTTGGCCAAACCGTCGCACAGCTTGTTGCCCGTATCAAGGAACACCTTGTCTGCCGCCGATTGAGAAGGCTCGGGCAGCGGCAGAAGCTTGCCATCGGTCTCCAGTCGATGACGGTCGAGGGTTGTCGCAATC
>JACQGJ010000098.1 GCA_016199605.1 Armatimonadota bacterium
CTTCTCGCGTGGTGTACGTCATACGGCTGGAGGACAAAGTCATCAATCCGGTCACCGCCCGGTACATCGTCCATGGAATCAACCGCGCGGAGGAAACCCGCGCCGAAGCGCTGGCGCTGGTCCTGGACACTCCCGGAGGATTAGTGACTTCCATGAAAGAGATCGTGACGCGCATGGCCAACTCGCGTGTCCCGATCATTGTTTATGTCGCGCCCCGTGGCGCCATGGCCGGATCAGCCGGAGTTTTCATCACCATGGCCAGTCACGTCGCCGCCATGGCGCCGGAAACCTCTATTGGCGCCGCGCACCCCGTCCAACTCGAGCCCAGCGAAGGACAGAGCCCCAACCAGCAGGAGCAGTCCCCCAAGAGCAACCGAGAAGTCCTCAACGAGAAGACGACCAACATCCTGGTGTCCATGGTCAAATCCATCGCCAAACCGCGAGGACGAAACGTGGAATGGGCGGAAAAAGCCGTGCGAAAAAGCGTCGCAGCAACTGCGGACGAGGCCCTCAAGCTGAAAGTGGTCGAATACGTCTCTCCCAGCCTCGAGGACCTGCTGAAGCGAATCAATGGCAAAACCATCAACCTGATGGGAACGAAGAGGCAACTCCACACCAATCCGGCAAGGATACAAGAGCTCCCCATGAGGTGGTCAGAGAGGTTTCTTCTGACCATCAGCAGTCCGGAGCTTACCTACATATTGATGTCGATCGCCATGTTGGCACTTGTATTCGAGTTCATGAACCCGGGCGCAGTGCTCCCTGGCATTGTCGGCGGCATCTGCCTGTTGCTCCTGTTATTCTCGATGTCCATCTTGCCCATCAACTACGCCGGCGTGGCTTTAATTCTCCTCGGCGTGGGTCTCATGGTCGCAGACATAAAGGTCCTCAGCCATGGCGTACTGACAACGGGAGGTGTGATTGCGTTTCTGCTGGGGTCGGTGATGTTCATTGATCCTGCCTATCCCTACCTCCAGGTTCCCTGGCGAGCCATCCTTCCGATGGTGGTCGTCGTCACGGCGTTTTTCGCGTTTTGCGTGGGCAAAGGTTTGGAGGCCCAGAAGAGGAAGGTGGTCACCGGCCGTGAGGGAATGGTTGGCTCCAAGGGACGGGCGCGCAGTCGGCTCAATCCCGAAGGGAAGGTCTTCGCTGAGGGAGGAATCTGGAACGCAGAAGCAGTTGAGGGCGTGATTGAAGAGGGTGAACGTGTCACAGTAGTCAGCGTAGACGGGCTAATTCTCAAAGTAAAGTGTGAATAGGACTCAGGAGGGAAGGTCATGGAGATTATCAACGCGTTGTTTCATTTTCTTGGGCCGGGGATCGCGATCATCGTCCTGTTTCTGCTGGTCGTGCTGCCCTCGGCGATCAAAGTGCTTCCGGAATACGAACGAGGAGTCATCTTCCGCCTGGGCAGGCTGTCCGGTGGCAAAGGTCCGGGACTGGTCGTGATAGTTCCCATCGTAGACCGTCTTGTACGAATAGGGCTGCGAGTGGTAACCATGGACATTCCGAAACAGGAGGTCATCACACGTGACAACGTGCCAGTAAAGGTAAACGCCGTTGTTTTCTTCAGGGTGATCAATCCAGAGAACGCCGTGGTACAGGTCGAGAACTACATCCAGGCCACGTTCCAAATCGCCCAGACCACCTTGCGCAGCATTCTGGGTCAAGCGGAACTGGACGATCTCCTTGCCCGGAGAGATAAAATCAACCAGGCGCTCCAGCAAGTCCTCGATGAGCACACCGAGCCATGGGGAATCAAAGTCACCGCGGTGGAAGTCAAGGACGTGGAACTGCCCGAAGGAATGCAGCGGGCGATGGCCAAACAGGCGGAGGCCGAACGGGAACGCCGGGCCAAGATCATCAACGCCGAAGGTGAATTCCAGGCTTCTGCAAAACTGGGGGAGGCCGCCGAGATTATCGGGGCCCATCCACCGGCTTTGCAGCTTCGATTCCTACAGACTCTTGTCGAGATCGCTTCGGAACGCAACTCCACGGTGATCTTCCCGATTCCCATCGACCTGATCCAACCCATGATCGAGGCTGCCAAAGGGATCAGTTCCATGTCCTCCTCGCCTCCCAAGGAAGGCTGCTCCTGAGACCCGCTGGCGCAAGACCTGGTTTGTGGAAGAGCATGAAAGTTCCTACAGTCGGAGGGTGATGACATGTCAGAAGTAAGCGCAAAGGCGCAGTTCTCCCGGCTCGCGCAGTGGATGCTGGCCTTGCTGCGCAAAGGCTCGGCTGCGGGACTCCAGGCATCGCGGAAGTTCAGTTCAATACGCAAGGTCGACCTGGAACGACGACGTCTCCAGAGCCAGAAAATGGACCGTCTCCTCCAGATCGGATTGAAGGCTTACGACCTGTATAAGTCCAATGATCTCAAGGAGGAGGAACTGGTGAGCCTCTCAGAGTCCATCTCACTACTTGAGCAAGGCATCGACCAGAAAGAGAGGGAGATCGATGCAATCAGGTTGCAGATGTATACTCGTGATGGAGGATAACACACCTCTTTTGCTCCCCCCACGGCGAGTTCCACGAAGGTGGATTGTGAGCCGCAACGAGTATAGCCCAGCCCTCAACCCACCTACCATGCAAGGTTCCCGCGAGTATGAGTAGTCAAGCAGAAACATTCATCCATGCGTTTCTCAATGAACTCCAGAGCCGGCTGGAGCCCATGGAGGGCAATATTGAATATGGGAATCTGCGCAAGCAGGTCTCGGACTGGGAGGATGAAAAAGGTAAGATCACGAACCTCGCCGTGATCTATGAGACCCCGGGCGGTTCAACCAATCAGATTAACGTCAGCATTCACCATGCTCCCCCGTCCTTCTGGTTGCTGAACGAGGCGGCTTCAACCGAGGAGGAGATCCAAGATCCTTCCGAGGTCCTCGACCGTCTCGAAAAGCAGGCCAACGCCATTCCGGAGAAACGCCGGACTCGCCTCAGGAGCGATATCGAAACCTGGTGCTCCAATGGGAGGACCCAGGCGGAGATCTTCACTGCCTTGAAAGACTTGCTCCACACGGAGTTTCGTGGCGCGCGGATTACCCAGGAGGAACTGAACGAAGCAACCCGTTTCACCATCGAAATGATGAGGTCCTTGCGCTTTCAGCCGGACGGATCCGCGGGAGAGGAATCGGCGTAAGATGGCGGAAGGCAAGATCCTTGTCTGCGACGACGATATGGAGTCAGTCAAACTTATCGAGGTCCGCCTCAAGATGGAAGGTTTTGAGGTCCTGCCCACCTATTCCGCGGAGCAAGCCCTCCAGAAGGCCCTCGAAGCGCAACCCGACCTCATCATCATGGATGTTGTCATGCGCCCGATGAGCGGGTACGAGGCCTTCGCCATTTTGCGGCAGATGCCGAAGACAAGCTCCATCCCCATCATCATGGTGAGCGGGATCCGCACCGAGGACCAGGACCTCATCGAAGGTTTTGAAACGGGCGCCGATGATTACATCACCAAGCCCTTCAATCCCTCCGAGCTGGTGGCGAGGGTCAAGGGAATGCTTGCCCGCGCTCGTCGCTACCGGGAGTTTAGCCCGCTTACCGGTCTGCCGGGCAACGCCGTCATCAAACACAATCTGGGCCTGGCGGTGGAATCCGGGCAGCCCTTCGCCTTTCTATACGTCGACCTCGACAACTTCAAAGGGTTTAACGACAAATATGGCTTCCAGCGGGGCGATGAAGTGATCCGGGCGGTGTCTCGGATCCTTTGCGATGGCGTGGAGAAGTGCGGCCGCCTGCGGGATTTCCTGGGGCACGTTGGTGGCGATGACTTCGTGATCCTGACTTCTCCTGATTCTGCTGAGATGATTGCTCACTACGTCGTCGCGGAATTCGACCGTCGTGTCATGGAGTTCTATCCGCCTCACGACAGAGAACGCGGCTCTATCGAGATTATTGACCGCCGCGGCCAAATCGTCGACTGTCCTTTTATGACGATCAGTATCGGGATTGCCACAAATCAACGACGGGCCTTCTTGAACGCTCTCGAAGTCACCGAAGCCGCGGCTGAGGTCAAGCAGATTGCCAAAGCTTGCTCAGGCAGCGCCTACTTCGAAGATCGAAGATCAGACACCGCAAAGTAAGGAAGAGAGCCCTGAACGAACAAACGAAGTCCTCGAATCACGTAACCTCACAATCGCCCAAGATCCTTCACTTTAGAACCGTTTCCTCGGTCGTGCTCCTATGCTTCTTTCTGTCCGGAGTCAGCGGTCTCATCTATGAGGTGGTCTGGACGCGGATGCTGATCCTTGTGTTTGGCTCCACCACCTTCGCGATCAGCACGGTTCTGACTGCCTTCATGGCAGGTCTCGCGCTCGGGGGATGGGTCGCGGCCCGGAACGTCGACCGGAGCCGACGTCCCGTGTTCTGGTACGCGACCTTGGAGTTAGGGATCGGCCTGTATGCTCTGGCGGTGCCGCTCATCTTCGCCAGCATGACGCCTCTCTATCAGTTTGTCTGGCGGCAGTGGCATCCCGACACCTACCTCTCCGCGTTGATCCGCT
Organism: Armatimonadota bacterium; assembly: GCA_016199605.1. Classification (GTDB taxonomy): domain Bacteria; phylum Armatimonadota; class Abditibacteriia; order CG2-30-59-28; family CG2-30-59-28; genus JACQGJ01. Next base: position 4,512 of record JACQGJ010000098.1, read on the forward strand.
TCGTCCTTGCTTTCGTCATCCTTCTCCTGCCCACGACGCTGATGGGAGCGACCCTGCCCGTGCTGAGCAAGTTCTACGCTCAGCGAGAAGGGGAAGTGGGCTTCAGCGTCGGGAGGTTGTATGCGATCAACACTTTTGGCGCGGTCGTGGGAACTTTCGCAACGGGTTTCCTCCTGCTGCCTGCTCTTGGAGTTCATCATACGATTCACCTCGCCGCTGCCCTCAACGTCGCGCTCGCCCTGACTGTGTTTGCCATGAGCCGGGCCTCCATTGGCTCCGCGCACCAAACGCCGCCAGCGGAGGATGCTGGTGCGCCGCCGGCCGACGTCTCGTCACGCGGGACGATGTCCCGGCAGGTCGCCGTCTCCCTGTTCTGCTCGGCGTCCTCCGGTTTCATTGCGATGGTTTACGAGGTAGGGTGGTCGCGGGTTCTCTCTCTAATCCTGGGATCGTCCGTTTACGCCTTCAGCATTATGCTGACCACTTTCCTCGTAGGGCTTGCGCTGGGAGGTTACGTTTTCGCTCGTTGGGCCGACCGGACCAAACGTAACGGACTCATCATGCTTGCGGCGTTGCAGGCTCTGGTCGGCCTCACCGCTTTCGTCACCATGCACATCTTCCAAGAGCTGCCCTACTGGTTCACCGTCCTGTTCAAAGTCAGCAAGGTAGCGGAGTTGGTCGAGGTGGACCCGGCAAGAGTTGAGCTGCAGCTCCTCGGGATTCGCCTGTTCCTGGCTGCCTCCGTCATGCTGTTGCCCACCTTCTTTCTCGGAGGAATGTTCCCCGTAGTGGTGGCGATCTGTTCTTCGGACTTGAGCCGCATCGGGAAGTCGGTAGGAACCGTCTACTCGGTGAACACCTTCGGCGCCATTCTCGGCTCCTTTATCGCCGGCTTCCTGATGATCCCGGCGCCCAGGCTTGGCATTCAGAATACCCTCGTGGTCGCCGCCATGGCCAACCTCTGTCTGGCAGGCTTAGTCGTTCTGTTCATCCAGCAATGGCGGCTGCCGTCCCGCGTGTGGGTATGCGGGTTGATGCTGCTGGCCGCCCTGAACGTGAACTTCTACAAACCGGCCTGGAACGCTCTGTTGATGAGCAGCGGAATGTACCACTACGTCACCGGCCTGAAAAGCTCTGACCGCGCCTCCTTCAACTACTACACCACCGGATGCTACGACCTGCTCATGTATCGTGAGGGGATCACAACAACCGTAACCGTCGCGGCTCAAAAGAATGGAACCAACATTTGGCTGGCGACAAATGGGAAAATCGACGCTTCCTCTGAACCGGACATGCCGACCCAGGTCCTCAGCGGGCACATTCCCTTGTTGCTGCACCCGAATCCCCGGCACGTCCTGGTCGTTGGCCTTGCCAGCGGAGTGACGGTGGGAGCGGTCCAGCAACATCCTGTCGAAACCGAGACTTGTGTCGAGATTGAGCCTGCCGTCAGAGAAGCAACCCACTTCTTCTCCTACGTCAACCACAATGCTCTCGACGATCCCCGGCTGAAGCTCGAGTTCAATGATGCCAGGAACTTCTTGCTCGTCACCGATCACAAGTACGACGTGATCATCTCGGAGCCTTCGAATCCCTGGATTTCCGGTCCCTCCAATCTGTTCACCCGGGAGTGCTTTGAAATCGGCAAAAGATCGCTGACGCCTGGAGGCTTCTACGCCCAGTGGGTTCAACTCTACGGGATGACGCCTCCGAACCTGAAGTGCCTGCTCAAGACCTTTCACTCGGTGTTCCCAGAGGTCCTGGTTTTCCAGACCATCGAGCAGGCGGACCTCATTCTGGTCGGATCGGAAAGCCGGTTCAAGATCGACGTGCGGAATATCTCTCGACGTATGCAGGCTCAAAAAGTCGCAGCGGACCTCGCGCGGGTCCAGGTGTTCTCCCTGGGTGATCTCCTGGCCCACTTTCGACTTGGCACCAATGAGCTGCGCGCCTACACAGGGAAGGCTCCAATCAACACTGACGACAACCTGTTGATCGAATTCGCGGCTCCCAAGAGCCTCTACTCCAACACGCGGCAGAAGAACGAGCGAGAGCTTACCCGCTATCGTCGCGGCCCCTTGCCCTACCTCAAGAACCTTGGCGACACCGCCGAGGAGAAGTCCCGTACTTTGACCGGTCTGGGGAACGCCTTCCTCAAAGCCGGGCGCGTTGAAGACGCCGAGCAGTTACTCGGCGAAGCGGTCAGGTTGGAGGGTCGCCAGCCCAAAAGGAGCACCTTGTGAAGAAACGGCCTTTGCTTCCCCCGATAGCTTTCGTTTGTTCCATGCTTTGTGCTTTAGCCTGGGCAGTTCCACAGTCCCCTAACCTACTCCGCAACTCAGCTTTTCTTAGATGTGCCAATCCCGGCGTGCCGGACTGGTGGGGAACTGGAGCACCGGAGCAAATCCAGGATTGGAAGGGATGCTACGGTACGGAAGAGGACTCGCCCCTGCCGGGGGTTCACGGCTTGCGACTGGCGTGCCCCTCAGTGAATCAGGGAATCTCCGTCCAGTCCTATGCTTACGTTTTGCCTTCGGGCCGTGAGTATACTTTTTCGGTGTACCTCAGAGGCAGCCGAGCAGGGATCAAAGCAGGCCTGGGGCTTGGCGATCAGTCCCGATCCCTCGAAGCGACGCGGGAGTGGGAACGCTACACTCTCACAGCGACTCCCAGGAAGGGACACTGGGCAGGCGGCCGACTGGTGGTTTCCTTCGGACTCCAGGGGGAAGGCACTTTGTGGGTGGCAGCCCCTCAACTGGAATACGGAGGAGCCGCTACAGATTACCGGCCCTCGGACTTCGATTCCCAAGCGCAAAGCGCCGCGACCCAAGGTCCATCCATTCCACCATCTCCACTGCCCGTTCCCACTACCGATTGTCCCACGACCGCGGCGCCCCCGGTGATCGACGGGGGTCTCGACGATGGGTGCTACTCTCAGGCGGCAAAGCTCACTGGATTCCATGATATGCAGGGAAGCGGGCTGAGTCCGGCGCAAACCGAGGGTTACGTGCTTCGGGATAAGGGACATCTCTATATCGCCTTCCGCTGTTACGAATCGGACATGTCGAAGCTAACTGCAAAGGTGACTACCCGCGACGGCGCCGTGTTTGCCGACGACTCTCTCGAGGTGTTTCTTCAGCCCGACCCGAAAAGTACGGATTACCTTCACTTCGCCGTAAACGCCCTCGGTGCTCAGTTCGATGAGAAACAATACGACACCGGCTGGAATGCCGACTGGCAGGTTGCCACAGCGCGTGGAGCTGGGGAGTGGACCGTGGAGTTGGCTTTCCCCTTTGAGAGTCTCGGGCTGACCTCAACCACGAAAGGGACCTGGGGGCTGAACCTCTGTCGCAATCGACCGCGCGCGGGGGAAGTTCAATACAGCCAGTGGAGTTGCACGTACATCGGATACCACGTCCCTTCCCGGTTTGGGAAAGTGAGCGGCTTCAGCCCGAAAGAGTTGAGGGACTACTACGCCAAACCCGCAAAAGCGTCATCACCCCAGCCGGTGCCCGGCGCAACCCCGGTGCCTCTGGCGGCAACGTTTGAGTACTCCTACTACACGTCGGAGCACTCCGCGAGGTTGTGGATCAGGTCCAACCTCGACCAGCGGGCGCGCGTGACGCTGGGAGTTCTCAACCGTATCACCCGGGAAAGAAGAGATCTCCCTCCTGAGAATCTACCGGGCGGCGCGCCCGGTTGGATCGAACCCAATCGGTCGTTCTATGTTTCCTATGACCTCGCAGAACTGTCAGTTGGCGAGTACGACGCCACCGTGATTGCCAAAGACCAACACGGAACTGACATCGCGCGAGTCGCAACGTCGCTCACTAAACTCCAGCCCTCGTCCGTCGAGGTCAAGATGAACCGCGTCAACCGCTACCTCCTTGTGAACGGCAAGCCCTTTCTCGCCTACTCCCAGGGCATTCACGGGATGCGCGGCGGCTGGTGGCTGCAGGACATCGCTTCCCATGGCTTCAACACCGTCATCGCCGGTTGTGGGGCCTATCGCTCTGACGAAGAGCTGAACCGGGATGAACCCCGAGTCCGTGGTTTCCTGGATGAGTGTCAGAGCGCCGGGCTGAAAGTGATACTCTGGCTGAGTCCCGGAAGCGGGCCGTATCCTCCGATTCGAGAGGCGGTGGCGCGCACGATCACTCGATTGCAAGACCACCCGGCGATCCTCCTGTGGTATCTCGTTGACGAGCCGGAAGGCTGGTGGGGAGGTCAGGACGGTGGGAAGAAGGAAGAAGACCTTGTCGACTTGTACCGCGCCGCCAAAGCCGCCGATCCGTATCGTCCCGCGCACATCAACTGGTATGCGTGGTCCAAGGGGAAGGGAGGATACGGGTCGCTGGACGCCACCGACATCGGCTCCCTCGACCGCTATCCGGTGGGGCGCGGCAACGCGGTCAAAGCAACCAGCGATGTCGCGGGCCAGATGAACGCGGACTGCCGACCGCGGCACCAACCCACCGCCTTCTGGGCGCAGATGTATGGCTACGATGACGCGATCCGCGAGCCGACGCCTGAGGAGGAGAAAGGCATGACTTACGTGTGCCTGATCCACGGCATGAGGCTCGTTTACTACTTCATTTACAAACCGATGTCCTCCGACCTGTGGGAATCGATGAAGGGACTTGGTGACGAGCTTCGTGCTCTGGAACCGGTTCTGTGCGACCCGGAAGCAAGGGAGCTGGCTGTCGGCACAGCCGCGGGGAGAGTTCCTTTCTGTCTCTGGCAACGCCGGGGACGTTACTACCTGATCGCCTGCAGCTACGGCGACGAAGGGGGCCAGATCTCCTTTGACCTCAGAAAGCTAACAGGTCACTCACCGCGCAGTGCCCGCACTTGGTTCGAGAAACTTCCTATGAAAATGACAGGAGGCAAGCTGCAAGTCGTTCTCAATCCAAACCAGCGAATCGTCGTCGAACTCGATTGAGGCGACAGGCCTCCTTCCGTCCACACAAGAACACGGTCAGGGATGCTGCGACGTGTTTAATTGTTCGCGAGGAATTAGCTTCTGAGGGACAACCCCCTTTGCGGCGACGCAGGCGGAGGCCACCCTTGACATGGTCATCTCAAATGACTACACTTTCGCGCGGAGGTGGAATGAGATGAAGACGATGGCGATCAGCGAGTTCAAAGCTCATGCCCTGCAGGTAATCGGGCATGTGGCAGAGACCAGAGAACCGGTTGTTATAACGAAGCGCGGCGAGCCGCTTGCAGAGGTAGTTCCGATCCGCAAGTCTGACACTGCGCCGGTTCCGGGCACGTTGTCAGAGACGTTGGTCTTCGAGAAGGACATTGTATCTCCCATCGGCGGGCCCGATTGGGGCGCTTGCAGGTGAGGTACATACTGGACACGCACACGTGGGTCTGGTGGCACATGCGTCCCGAGAAGCTCTCACGCAAGGTCAAAGGGCTGATTGCGGACCCAACGCAGTACGAGGAACTCCTTCTGTCCGCAATCTCCGTGTGGGAGTTCTGTAAGTTACTGGAGAAGGGACGACTTGGGATATCCCGCGATCCCGAGGAGTGGCTTGCCACCGCCTTGAAAATGCAGAAACTACGATTGGTTCCCCTTTCCCCAAGGATTGCTTACCGTTCCACTGTTCTGCCACCTCCATTCTCGGCCGACCCCGCGGACCAGATTATCACTGCAACTGCCCGGGAGGAGAACGCGGCCATTCTCACCAAGGACGAGTTAATGCGCCTGTATACGCACGTGCATACGGTTTGGTGAGACTGCAAGAACCGAACGGCACCCCCGTAGAGGAGGACCCTCATCCCCGAACGCACCCTCACCTACCCGACAAGAAAAACGCGGGAGGAGGTGAGGTTTCGGTGGTAGGTGACTGACGCCGTGGTGTGCATTGTCTATTCTGATGTCGCTCAATTCGTAGCCACGGTAGGGAAC
>JACQGJ010000022.1 GCA_016199605.1 Armatimonadota bacterium
GCGTAACGTGGAGCTCCTATGATGTCAGGTGAAGCAGAAATCCAGCCGAAAGAGACAACGGGCAGCCCGCGCGTTAGCCGCCGCCGGTTTATGGCGGAAGGCTTTGCGGCAGCCGCATGGGGCACGTTCTGGGCCGCGATGACGGGGTCGATGGCGGGGACGGTGCGGTTCTTTTTCCCCAATGTGCTCTTCGAGCCGCCCACTACCTTCAAGGCCGGATTGCCGGACGAATATCCCGTCGGCGTGTTGAGCGAGCGGTGGAAGCAACAGCAGCGGGTGTGGATTGTGCGCACTACGGAAGGGTTCTATGCCCTCCTCGCGAAATGCACGCACCTGGGCTGTACACCCAACTGGATTCCCACCGAGGACAAGTTCAAGTGCCCCTGCCACGGCAGCGGCTTCCATCGCGACGGTGTGAACTTTGAAGGCCCTGCCCCGCGCCCCTTGGAGCGCGTCAAAATCGCTCTTGCAGAGGACGGACAACTGCTGGTTGATACCAGTGTGCGCTTCCGCCAGGAAACGGGAGAATGGGAGAAGCCGGAAGCATTCCTGGAATATGCTTGAGGAGGGGTGGGTGATTGGTAATCTTGGGCTACAGGTTCTTGCGGATCGCGAACTCAATCACTCCAGCCACCTAACCACTAACTAACCACCAAACACTATGCGTGCTTTTCTGAGCCGAATCCTCGATGGCGTCCTGCGCAGCCAGTTTGTCAGGTCCATCTACAAGACACAGTGGCCCGTCAACCGCCGGATGCGGATGCTGACCGTGCTGGGCAGTTGCCTGTTGCACCTGCACCCAACGCGTATCCCGCGGTCGGCGGTGCGCGTGTGCTTCACCTGGTGCCTGGGGGGGTTGTCGTTCTTCCTTTTCGTGCTGCTGACTATCACGGGGATTCTGCTCATGTTTTACTATCGCCCCACCGTGGCACATGCTTACGCCGACATGAAGTACCTCGAGTTCGATGTTCCCTTCGGCATCCTGCTCCGTAACCTGCATCGCTGGGGCGCACACGCCATGGTGATCACCGTCATGCTGCACATGTTCCGCGTGTTCCTGACCGGTTCGTACAAGCCGCCTCGCCAGTTCAACTGGGTTGTGGGTGTGGCGTTGCTGGTGCTGACGCTGCTGCTGAGCTTCACCGGTTACCTGCTGCCGTGGGACCAGTTGTCCATGTGGGCGATCACCGTGGGAACCAACATGGCGAAAGCAACCCCGTTCCTCGGCGCGGAGGGTCCCTTCTCGCTGGTGGACGAGACCTCCGACGCGCGCTTCCTGTTGTTGGGTGGTCGGTTCGTGGGGCAGGCTGCACTGCTCCGTTTTTATGTTTGGCACTGCATCGGTCTGCCCTTCATTGCCGCCTGTATCATGGCGTTTCACTTCTGGCGGGTCCGCAAGGATGGGGGCATCTCGCATCCCTTGTGACACGTCAGCATTGAAAGCGCAGGGGCATCCCATGACACATGCGGAGAAAACCCGTCCAGGTAAGAAGGTCCGCAAGAACGTCCCCAAGGCGTGGATCGATGCGGACATGTGCTCAGGCTGTGAGGTGTGCGTCCCCTTCTGCCCGCCTGACTGTATCGACATGGTGGGCGAAGAGATTTACCCGCAGCATGTCTATGGTGTCTGTGAGGTGGACGAAGCGCGATGTACCGGCTGTCGATTGTGTGTGGCGGCCTGTCCGTGGGACGCCATCATCATGGTAGAGCCTTCTCCGTCCATTGTCGATGATTGAGGGCCGAAGCTTCATGGGTGATAACTGCCTTCACCATCTACCGTTGACCACAATCCGCCCTTCGGAGGTAGCCAGCAATGGCAGCGGTTCCAGCACAGCAAGAGGAACAAGAGTCAAAAACCGAGGCCGCGTCTGGCTCGCGACGCCGCGATCGCGAGGCGGAGGAGAACAAAGTCCTTGTCTGGCCTGACCTGGTTTACATCGAGTTGATTGCCTTAGGTTTGATGACCGCGGTGTTGCTGCTGGTGTCGCTTGTTTTCAACGCGCCACTGGAAGAGATCGCGAATCCTTTTAAGACACCCAACCCGTCGAAGGCGCCGTGGTATTTCCTGGGCTTGCAGGAGATGCTGGTCTACTTCGATCCGTGGATTGCAGGCGTCCTGCTACCCACGCTCATCATTGTCGGACTGATGGCGATTCCCTATGTGGACCGCCGTCCGACACAGGGAAGCGGCTACTACAACGTCCGAGGGCGGGAGTTCGCGTGGATCTATTTCGTCTCCGGCTTCGCCTTTTGGTTCATTCTGATCGTCATTGGCACTTACCTGCGAGGTCCGGGGTGGGCGTGGTATTGGCCGTGGGAGGACCAGGCCCACGTAAAAGTGGTCGTGGAGAATCTCAGGTCCCACCCCCACCTCGATTTCCTCCATTTCTTTGCCGCTCCACGCCTCGCCGATGGCAGCGTCAACCCCAATGGGTTGGATCTCCTGGGTGTGCTGCTGCTCGGGCTTTACTTCTATGTCGGTTACCGACTCCCGAAAAAGTTACGTCCGCAGTTCTGTCGGGATCTCGGACCGATGGGCTACCTGATCGTGATGACCTTCGTGCTGCTGGCCTTACTGCTGCCAGTGAAGATGCTCATGCGGCTGCTACTGCACTACAAGTATCTCCTCGTGACGCCGTGGTTTAACGTCTGAAAACCCAAAATCGCCATGACTGAAACCTACTACAACCAGCGAACTCTGAACCTGTTTTTCTGGCTCACGAACCTCGCGACTGTATTACTGCTGGCGGTCTTCGCCTGGCGTGAGTTGCAGCCAAAGTGGAAGCCGTATCAGAAGCAGTTCCAGCGGCTGGAGCTGGCAAAGGTGGGCAAGCAACTGAGAGAGGCGCGCGATAGCCTGCGAAACGACGCGGACTATGCGGACGCCCGACGGCAACTCCGCGAAGTGGAAAAGGCGCTTTCGAATTCACATTACAAAACGGTGCAGCAACAACTCGCGCGGCTTCAATCCCGGCAAGCCCGCGCTGGGCGAGCGTTCCAGCAGACGAGGGCGGAATTCATCCGAGTCGAGGACGAGTATTTCCACACCCGCGGAACGGCACAGAAGAAATGGCAGGCGCGAAGGCAGGCGCTGCAGCGTGAGATGCTGTCCCTTCAGCCAAAGCTCGACGGCTACGCACAGCAGGTAAGTGACCTGCAATCGAAAGGCGACGCGCTGCTCGCCTCCAAGCGCCAGGCCCGGCAAAGCGTGGACAAGTTTGAGGGTTCGGTGCGTCTGTTGGAGAAGCGGCTGTCCGGCGTGCGCCAGCGACCCTTCATGATCCAGCAGATCGTCAATGACGAGTTGGGCATCGTTGACCGTTGCGCGTCCTGTCACCTCGGTATCGACAAGCCGGACTTTGATGACGACAAAGTGCCGCGCGTGTTTCGTTACCATCCACGCTTTGAGGAACTGATCAAGCCTCATCCCCTTGAGAAGTACGGATGCACTCCCTGCCATCGCGGGCAGGGAAGCGCACTGACCCGCAACGCTGCTCACGGCCACGTGCCGCACTTTGAAAAGCCTTTCCTGATTGCCGAATACCGCGACGCGGCCTGCGGCCAGTGTCACGCGGAAGAGCGGGACCTCAAGGCCGCCTCGCACCTGTCGTCGGGCAAACGGCTCTTCGACCTGGCGGGCTGCTTTGGTTGCCACGAAACGAAGGGCTACGAGAGCGCGCCCAAGTTCGGTCCCAGCCTTTCTCACGTCGCCAGCAAACTCACACCTGAGTGGGCAGTGGCGTGGGTACAGGATCCACGCAGTTTCTCACCGAACACACGGATGCCGCACTTCTACTTTTCCGAGGCGCAGGCGCGCGCCGTGGTCGCGTACCTCTGGCAACACAGCACGCCAACAAAGGGCGTCGCTACGTTCGAGGCGAGTGGCAGCGCCGCTTCGGGAAAGCGTCTGGTGGAAAGCATTGGTTGTTTCGCCTGCCACACGTTGCGTGGCAAAGGCGCGTTCCACCCCCTCTCAGGAAACCGTCCTTACGCACCGGACCTGTCCAACGTGGGCGGCAAGGTGAGTGCGGGCTGGCTGTATGCATGGCTGAAAAACCCGCGGCAATACTTCCCCACCGCGCGGATGCCGAACCTGCGCCTCGCCGACCAGGAGGCGAAGGACATTGCGACATACCTGATGACCCTGCGGCGTAAGACGGTAAATGGGATCAAAGCACCACTCACATCGTCATGGTGGAAAGAGCCGCGCCTGGTGCGGGAGGGGGAGCGCCTCATCGGCGAATACGGCTGCTTTGGCTGTCATGAGATTCCGGGGATGGAGGGGCGCTCGAAGGTTGGGGTTGACCTGAGCTCAGAGGGAAGCAAGGACATCCACCAACTCGACTTTGGCGGCAAGACCTTCGACCTCCCGCATACGCTCCCTGACTGGCTCCTGGCGAAGCTGCTCCAGCCGCGTCAGTTCCGCGAGGGGTTGCGGATGCCCGATTTCCACTTCTCACGTGACGAAGCGAAGATGCTCGTCACCGCGCTGTTGAGTTTCACTGAAGACCGTGTGCCGACCTCCTACACGCGCGCTCTTTCGGAGACCGAGCGGTGGATGGAGGAGGGGCGACGATTGACCAAGCGCCGCAACTGTACGGGGTGTCACAAGCTGGAGGGCAAGGAAGGTGACATCGTCGCACTCATCGAGATGGAAGGCATGTCGCCGCCACCGTTGGAGGGTGAAGGACAAAAGGTGCAGATCGAGTGGCTGGCGCGGTTCCTTAAGCATCCGACCTCGTTGCGACCGTGGCTCAATGTGCGCATGCCCACCTTCGGCTTCACCGACCAGGAGGTCACCGTGCTCGCCCGATATTTCACCGCGCTCGACAAACGAGATGCCTTCTTTACCTTCGCCGGGGAGCGCGTTATTCCTGCCTCACAGGTCGCCATCGGCAAACACCTCTTCACCGAGCTCCAATGCGCCAGTTGCCACCCCCAGCCTGGCGCGAAACCCACTGGGGAAGTGTCGCTCTCGGACCTCGCCCCCGACCTCTCCATGGCGCGCCGGCGCCTGCGATATCAATGGCTTCTGGAATGGCTCAGAGACCCACAGGTGTTGCAGCCAGACACCAAGATGCCCACCTTCTTCCCCGAAGGGCAGACCTCTGCGCCCGATATCCTTGGCGGCAGCGTGCCGAAGCAGATAAAGGCCTTGGCAGATTACACTTACAGCATCGGCAAGTAGGACTGGCGCACCCACGCCGTAAAAATGGCGGTTCCCCTGAGGGACACTTACCCGGCCTCCCTTTCTCCGCATGATTCCGATGGACCAACCTTGCCACACGCATCGATCTTGCACGGAACCAGGCGCTTTCCCTCTGCGTTGAACGGATGCGTCGAAGGAGTTGACGATTTGTGTCGAAATCTCTTAGACTTTCCATCGGATCCAACGGGAGGTTGCAATGAAAGGGTTAGGAGGAGTCGTGGTCAGCCGGTTTAGAAGCGTGCGCTGCTCCGCGCTTGTGGTCGGGGTCATGCTGCTGAGTCGAGCGTGGGGTGACGCTCCTGCGAGTCGAACCGTCAATCTGGTCTACCGGGTTCTGGTCAAGGACATTCCTTCACGAACCAGGGAAGTCCGGGTGTGGATTCCCTATCCCACTGAAGACGCTTATCAGCAGGTCTCGGAGGTGACCATTCATGCCCCCGTGGATTCCCGCCTCACACACGAATCGGCGTATCGCAATCGTATGATCTATTTCTGCGTTAAGAATCCAGCCCTCAAAGTGATTCCCTTCGACATGCAGTTCGTCATCACACGCAAAGAGCACGTCAACCAACTCCTCCGCGATCCAAAGGCGAAGCCCGCTAAGAAGAGAGAGAAGATCTCACCCCGCCTGGTGCAGGCCGACAAGTTGGCGCCTGTGACCGGTGAGGTAAAAGAACTCTCCGATCAGGTTACCAACGGAAAGGCGACTACCGTTGAAAAGGTGCGGGCGATCTACGATTATGTCCTTCAGCACATGGTCTACGACAAGTCCGGAACTGGTTGGGGTCGAGGAGATACTCGATATGCGTGCGAGGTCGGAAAAGGGAACTGTACGGACTATCACGCCCTGTTCATCTCCCTGGCCCGCGCGCAAGGCATTCCCGCGAAATTCGAGATCGGTTTCCCGCTGCCGGTCAAACGCGGCGAAGGGATAGTTGCCGGCTACCACTGCTGGGCGCAGTGCTACGTCGAAGGACTGGGTTGGATTCCTGTCGACTGCTCGGAAGCCGACAGACAATCAGACAAGACCGACTATTTCTTCGGCGCTCATGATGAAAACAGAATCCTGCTCAGCACGGGCCGCGACCTCCTCCTTTCACCGAAACAGCATGGTCAACCCCTCAACTACTTCGTCTTTCCCTACGTCGAGATCGACGGACAACCTCACCCCGGTGTGCAATCTGAAGTGAGTTACAAGGACGTCCAATAACCCTTGATGAACCATGGTACCTGATCCGTCTGTGAGGCTTGTCACGCTTCACCCATGACGGGTCGGTATGACCACGATTGCCACCTCACCTGTTCCGGCATTCTCTCGACCCTGAATCCCGGCGGCGCGTTCGTGGAGCCGACGGAGTAGTTGGCGAAGAAGGGCAATTCGGCAGCGGCGGGAAGACCAGTGGTTGGCTTGACCGTGACCGTTGCCGGAATCATCCCCGTAACTTGCTGCTCGACAAGGGCTTGGGCGAGTCCCGCTGCGAATTCCGCCGGGCCCACCTCGACGTAGAACGCCTTGACGACAGCGGGCAATCGTCCCGTTCGGTTCACGTAGTCTACGAGGTCACGGCACGCTCCCAGGATTCCATCTCGCTTCAGAGTCACTTCTTCGGAAACAACATACGGTTGTTCTACCGGGCCCAAAACGCGTTTGACCTGAAATTGCTTCGGCATCGCTCCAGCCTCGAAAGCGTAGGTGAAGGTCTGCGCCAGGAGATACAGAGCATCGGCAGCGGACAGCATTGATTCGCTGACTTGGACCGCATCCAGCTTTGTCGTCAGTTGCTTTGTCGCGTGGGTAAGGTCGGCTAATGAGATCCACCGCCCCTCCGGGCAAGGATGATGATCTGCAAACTGAGCAAAGGTCATCACCTCAACATCGTCTCGTTTCGCCAGCCACTGGTAGAGTCGAGAAGTCCAGGTGAAGTGAGCCTCGACATCCTGCGGTGTTCGCATCTGTGCCCGGCGGAACTGTCGAAGCGAGGGATACGGTCCTGGTCCGTCCACACCGTTGACGTGCGTCATACCGCTCCACTCATACCATCCCCACCACTCCGCAGTCACCCAGCAGGTGGGATGGCCGAGAATCACAATGTGTGAAGTTCCCTGCGCCAGCTCAGCGTCGAACTTGGTCTGGAAATCCCGTAGCTCTTCGTCGGGATCGACCGCCGACTTGGTAAAAGGATGCAATGGATCGCGGTCTGGGGCGAGACACTGTCCCTGGCAATCCAGGGCATGGTTTCGCCGGGAGACAACGAGAGAATCCATCATCCACAGAGGCTCACCGCCTCCGCCGAAACCGCCGTTCCAGACACGCACCCCGGCACACCGTAAGGCGTGGGCCAGGGCGGGGCCGGTATTCCCCTGATGCTGCACCCACGCAATGGGAAACTGCCCGGTGATCTCAGCAACATCATTCAGCCCGGCAACCTCAATCTCCAGCCCCTTGTTGACCGCCTCGTCCCACGGCAACCGCTCGCAGTAGACCATCGCCACCTCGGGAAACTCGAACCAGTAATTGCCATGGTAGTCAATCTCGTGGTCGCGCAGCGCCTCCAACGCGTCCCGCCTTCCACGAGCGCGCAGAACCCGCGCCTTCTCCCCTACCATGAAAAAGCACCCGGGTATTCCCGCATTGGTCAGCAACTCGGCGAGACGTTTCACGGCATCGTCGGATTCCGGGTGGATAGGGTCTTCGACATCGAAGGCGATAAAGACAGGTGTGCGTTTCATGGGTTTACCTTTTCGCGTCCGAGGTAATCTTCGAGCAGAGCTACGAGGTCGGCGCGCAATCCAACCGCGCCGATGAATTCGCGCACCAATCGGTTTGCCTCCACCACCCGATAGTCCTCGACAGTCGTCTCCGACGGCGGCAGGTCGTCCACGATGACCGCCACAAGCCGCGGTGAAGCAAAATGGGGTGGGAATATAACTTTTGTGGGCATCGGTGTGGCCGAGATCAATCTCTCCGTGGCCAACGTATTCAGCAATTGACTGTCGGCAAGGTATGCGTGGACATCGTCACCTCGGAGGAGCCGGATCCCCCATCTCAACTCGGAGGCCGTGTCGAGGGTGAACACTGCCGTGTCTTTCAGGGCAGCGACCACCGCGTCCTTCGAGGCTTCAAGCGCGTGGATGGCCATCTCCCCTTGCAAACAGTAGAGAATGGGCGGGCGTCTCATCCATCGCCTCCACATATCAGCCGAGCTTTGGCGCACTAACCTCCGGTGTCGGGCTTTGCGGCGAGCGCGACGATAGCTCTCGAGGCGTTGCTGTGCGGTCAGAGGCTCATGAGGCATCTCGGTCCTCCAACCATTGCTGCAGTGTCTCGTAGCCCCTGCTAATCTGGTCCATGTATTCCCGGTAGTCCGAAATCTCCCCCTCGCGATAAAGGGGGTCTTCCGTAAGAGTCAGGACCGCGGCATAGGTGTCGGAGAGAGCGTCTTCCCGGCGGTCGGTCTCAAACGTAGAAAACATTGCCAGGAACCGCTGGCGAAAAGCGAAGTCCTCGCCATGCTCGGCAATCACCCCCAGAGCCTGTAGTTTGTCCTTCGCGGACTTTGTCTCTCGCACCGTCATGAGCTTGACGACGGCGAAGGCAGCGGGAGACAGAGCGACGACTCCCTCCGGCGTGCGCTGCACGGCGTCAGGTTGGTGGATAACGCGGCTGATATCTCCAAACACCATCACCCGCAGTAGCCTGCCTCCACCAACCGCTTCCTCCATGCTTTCAGTTGAGTAGGAAATCAAGTCAAAGGCGTGACCCGCAGCGTCAAGGAAGGTCGCGGTCTCTGGAAAATGCCGGAACCCAGCTTTCGACAACACCTCAAGCAACTCCTCTTCCTTGTCCCGCACCAGGCCCTCTTCAATGATCAAGTCCACGTCCTCGGTGTAGGGCTGCACTGCGGTCTTGAAACCGAACAAACCTGACGATCCTGCAAGGACGAGCTTGCCCTCAAGCACAGTTCCATGGAGAGAGTCGAAGAACCTCAAGATATCTTCCCAAGTTGCTCGCCTCATCGCGGTCTCACACTGCCCTTCCTGACGGGATCGCCCCAAGTGCGCCTATCGTCGTGGCGTCGGACAGGTGCGACTGCAACACCCGCCTCTCGCGAATTATCCACCAGTAGCGCGGAGGAGGGAAGGAGCGTACAGTTGGTCGCGAGGGCCAGCGCGATGACTCGGGGGATGGATTGCGTCAGCAAAACCCTTCCTCAAGGATCAGGGTTGCTCTCCTTTCCGCGGGTCGCGTTTCCACTTCACCGGCGATCACGAAACACGGGGCGAACGCGTCGCGGTCACGTTCAATCAACTCAAGGTCATCAAAGTAGGCTGTCAGGACACCGTACCAGCAGCTTGCTTCAACCCACCCCCCGGCCGTGCCGGGCAGCGTCTTCTCTACGACGATGCTGGCCCCGCGGTCCGGGTCGTGATAGATGACACCTGTCGCCACCAACTGCACCCAGTCCGCAACTCCGCCCCCGCCAGCTTGGGTTTTGTTGTTGCCGGGCAGTTTCTGCCCTGGACCGGGAGTGTACCAGACCGTTACACCCGCGCCCCCGCTCTGTTGCTCGGTGACCTTTACCCACCCGCGCAACAAGTAAGTGGTTCCTGGCTTCACGCCCTCCACCTGCTGCGCCAGGCCAAGGGAGGTGGGTCCTCCCTGACGGTTCGTGACCTCCACACTAAAGCTGCCGGAGTGAGCAAACTCATCGGTGCGAACCACCTCACCCACATCATTGCCCGACTGTTTCCAGTGCAACGGGAGTGAAGTATTCTCCGGATTCGCCTCTTCGAATCCTGGATTCCGGACAAGATTCCCCGGCGGAGGCTTGTCCGCGCCCGCGATGGGCGCGTATTCAGGACGAGGCGCCACTGCTCTAATGTCAGAGTAGACATAGTAAACACGCTCGGTCAAAGTCGCAGTCTCGCCGCTCATCTGCCAGCACAGGGCGCGCTGTCCTCCAGCCCCCAAACCCAATTGTGAAGGGACCTCCCGCGCCGATTTGATTCTCCCCTCCCACTCAACAACACGCAACGAGTCCTCTGCGAGTGGTTGATGGTTGGTGGACGAGGGTTCAGTAGGAACATGAAGGGAGTTGAGGGGCAGGCGAATCAGGTAGTCACTCCTCTTGTAGAAGTTAGAATTCACGGTTACCTTCACCCGGTAGCCGAACTGACGATTCCACCACGGCACCGATTGCCCTCGCTGTTGCGGCGTTGCCTCTGGCGAGGCCCAGACGAGGCACATCAGCAAGACAGCCACTCGTCTCGCGCGACTCCACCAATCCATCACTCCACTACTCCAATACTCCATTACTCCAACCCGCCAGTCCGTAGCGCCTTCTGAATCGCCATAATATCCTGTGCCATCTGCCAGCGCAACTTGTCGTAAACGTCATTGTCCCACATTCCTGCCTCGTGCCAGTAATGCGACAGGTCATGGATGTTGTCCAGAATCCAGCTCAGTGTCTTGTCCCCCGCGGCCACTGCGCCGGCCGCGCGGGGTTGAGCGCGCGCTTTTTCCACCAGTGCCCGGAGAGTCTGAACGTAACGCAGGTCGTCAATGCCTTCACGCGTGGTCTCGAACCATCCCACTTGACAAGGTCCATCGGGGCCGAGGGGGATTCCGTAGCCGATGCCTCCGGTGAGGGTGTTGAAGAAATCCGGCGTGCCCTGGTAATGTGTGCGATAGTGCCACTGAAGTCGTCCCTTTGCACCGGTCTTGGCGAGGAAAAATCCCCAGGTGAAGCGGTCAAAGCCGATGTTGTAGAACCATTGCTCGCACCCAGCCTTGCGGGTATCTTCGAGAGTATGTGCCGTGATCGGGAAGGAGCCATTGGGAATCGCGATATCGAGGAGAGGAAGCATCGGCGCTTCCGGACGGCCGTTCATACTGGCACATACGCGGAATCCATCTGGGACCTGTTTCTTGATCTCTCTGAGAAGTTCCAGGTGTCGTTTGCCCCACTCTCCTCCCCGGCTGCCGTAATTGCTGAGTTCGTCCGAGGCGTAGTAGATGATCTCCGGCCAATCGCCTCTCGCCTGTCCGGCGTGGGCCCTTTCATAGAACGTCTTCAGCGCTTCGGCGTACGTCTCCTTGAAGGCTTTGGGGAAATCCTGCCCAGGTTTCCAAGACTTCTCCTCCTCCACGCTTGGAGCATTGGGTATCCCGAGCATAGTCACGTACCCGATGGAGTATGCGGGCAAAGGGCCGTGGAGAATCTCGCGGTACAATCGCCAGATTCTGTCCTGCCGCTTCCACACTTCCTCGTTGCAGGTCGGCGGCTTTCCCTGAGGATACTCGATGAGTCCCCATTCGGGATCCATCGCCGCCATGTTCATGCCATGCTCGCGCAGGTTGCGAAAGTCCTGCTCGATGACTCTCATGACTGCCTGATCCACCTCATCACCGGGCACGGCACGGAAGGGCCGGTGCGTGGTCGAGTAAGCGGTATAGTAGTAGGGACCCATCCACACTCCCGGTTCCCTCAAAGTGAACGGGAGCACTTTGACCACGAGCGGCAACTTCGAGGGCTTCCGGCCGGGAGCTCGCACCGTGACACTCCCGCGATAGTCGCCTGCTGGCTGATTCTCCGGGACGTGAAACGTAAGCCACCAGCGTCGCGTCACCCCCTGCGGGAGGTCGAC
>JACQGJ010000118.1 GCA_016199605.1 Armatimonadota bacterium
AGTCTCTGGAGCGAGTGCCGTCGGCTGGCGCTGGAGGGCGCTGAATTGGCTCCGGCGCTGCTGTCGTCCGAGCCAGGACCGACCGTTAAGAGCAACTCGCCCGCGGTGCATGTCGCGGTTTGGAGGCATCGAGGGGACCTACTGGTTTTGGCCGCAAACACAGAAAACCGGCCGGTTCCTGTGCAGATCCAACTGGGTGAAAAACTCTCGGAGAAAGCGACCGTGTTGTTTGCCAATCGCACCATCCTGGTAAAAGTCGGAGTCATCGATGACATGATTGAGGGCTTTGGCACGAGAGCCTATCGTGTCCCCTCCGGCGAGCAGCAACCACCGCGAGCCACTGTGAATCCGGCAAACCTCACGGTGAATCCCAGCTTTGAGGAATTCGCGAACACAGGCACACCGGATGGATGCTACGTCGGTGTCGGCAAAGACATCGGGGCGTCACTTTTCATCGACTCGCGCCTCTCGGTACATGGTGGGCATTCACTTCGAGTCTGCACTCCTGCCGAGGATCAAGGAGTGGGAATCATCCCTTTCCCAATCCAGGTGAGCACCGGCAAACGATATCGTCTCTCTCTCTGGGCACGCGGTATGCAGCAGGAGGGGTTGAGATTCCGTTTCGGTGCTGGTATGCTTGATTGCGGCGTGAAAGAATTCACGGCAACTCGCGAGTGGGCGGAATACTCTGTGGAGGGAACGGCGAACGGGAACCATCGCCAGTCGCTCCTACTGTCGCTGGTCAGCAAGGGCACGATGTGGTTCGATCTCATTCAAATGGTGGAAGTAAGGTAGCACAAAGTCTGGAGGTCTAAGTATCAATGCCAATCCCTCAAATCCTGATCGGCGATGAATCTGTCAGCCGCCTCATCGTTGGCGGCAATCCCTTCAGCGGCGTTTCCCACAAAGGTTCAGAGCTAGACTGGGAAATGCGAGCGTGGTACACGTCGGCGCGGATCAAAGACGTGTTTCGCCGCTGCGAGGAGTGCGGCATCAACACCTTCATCGGTCGCGGCGACAAGCACATCATGCGACTGCTGCTGGAATACTGGAATGAGGGCGGGAAGATTCAGTGGATTTGCCAGACCGCGCCGGAGCACGCGTCCACCGAAGGCAACATCCACGAGATCGCCTTGTTCAAGCCAACCGCGATCTACCTCCACGGCGGTGTGATGGATAACATGGTGGAGAAGGGGCAAGCCGAGGAAATCCGCGCGCAGTTGGGGTTGATTCACGAGTTGGGTTTGCCCGCCGGCATCGCCGGGCATCGTCCGGAGACGCATGAGAAAGTTCTTGACTGGAACCTCGAAACCGACTTCCACATGGTCTGCCTCTACAACCTGACCGGTCGCATGGGCAAGGTCCACGTGGTGGACGATGTCGAGCCATACTTCGAAGAGGACCGTGAGATTGCCCTCAATCTCATCGCCGACTTCCCCAAACCTTGCATCGCCTATAAAGTCCTCGCCGCCGGCCGTCGAGACCCCCGCCTCGTGCTACCGGAAGTCTACCGACGTATCAAGCCCGACGACGCAGTGCTGATTGGGTTCTACGAGAAGGACCATCCGGGGCAGGTGGAGGAGACCGCGGAGTTGGTCTCGGGTATTCTCTTATCCAATCAGTGAGACGCTCCATTCACGATGAGACTGGCTACATTATTGATAGTCGTGCATCTCGTTTCCTTCGCCAACAAGGGCAGTGGCGATTCCCTCCAATATGATCTTCGCACGGTGGTTCGCACGAAAGTTCACGTCGTGACCGTCAACCTGAACGATGCCTCGCTTCGACTGGACCTCTCTGTGGCAGAGGGATTGCCAGCGGGTGACGAGTCTTTTGCCTCACTCGTTGCCAAGGCGAGTCCCCTCGCCGCCATCAACGGCACGTTCTTTTCAAAGGCGACGCTGAAACCGACCGGCGACCTGGTCAAAGATGGCAAGCTCCTCAGCTTTGGTGGGATGGGCACTGCAATGGCGGTGGACGCCCATAACAATGTCACCTTCCAAAGGGTGGCCTGGGGAAGACGAACCGACTGGAGCAACTATGAGACGGTGCTGTCGTGTGGCCCCAGCCTCATCCTGCGGGGACACGCGGAGGTCGATCCCGAGATCGAAGGATTCTCCGATGACCACGTGCTCAACCCGGGCAGTCGATCAGCGCTCGGCATAGATGAGTGGAGGCGTCTGAAACTCGTCGTCGTCCCGACCGCCATCACCCTCAGTCGCCTCTCTGCGATCATGCAACAGTTGGGATGCACTGACGCAATGAACCTGGACGGCGGAGCTTCGACCGCTTTGTACATTCGGGGGAAGACGATCGTTGCGCCCTCAAGGAGGTTGACCAATCTGCTGATCGTGCGCCGCCGGACTCCTCAGTCTTCCGCTGCCCCTCTGAAGCTTACAGGAACAAAGGCAACCGAGAAGAGGGAAGCCCAGGCGCAGAATCAGCAAGGGACTTCGGCCTTGCAGGCGGAGTCGAATGGGACGGGCGCGATCCCGGTGGAGCGATCGCCGGAGAACTCCTCCCAAACGCCCACCGCCCCGGCTTCGTCTCAGCAATTCGTTCCTTCGGTCGAATCCGCGGCGCCGACTCCCACGGGTACGGCGGAGTCCGAGGAACGAGAGCCAGCGGCTAAGACCGGCATCTCGGTGCCCGGAGCAATCACGCGATCTCCTGCTGGTAGCAGCAACGTCACGATACTGAACCGGACAGTGTCCTGGCGGGTATTCCGGACTGCCGCCGCAACTCTTATGGTTGTCCTGTCACTCTGGATTCTGGTCGCAACGAGGGAACTGCCCGCGGCGGCCCCGATGAGCTTAGGCAGAAGGATGACCGTGTATCTGGCGGCACTGCCGGTGGTTTGGTTCGCTGGCATGGCAGTCTTCGGCGTCGTGCACGACTTCCTTCTCAGAAGTTCTCCCTTGTTAAGTCACTCACAGGACACAGCTCTCGCCTCAGTCGCCATGGCCATTACTGCGTTGGTCTTGCTCTTCTTCGGACCGAGGG
>JACQGJ010000119.1 GCA_016199605.1 Armatimonadota bacterium
CGAGGCGCTCATACTCCACACCTCCTTGCCCCAGCCCATGATGCTTTCAATCATCATCGTTTCTTTCAATGCAACCGAGCTGCTGCGGTCTTGCCTGCGCTCCATCTACCGGGGCCACATCGGCTTTCCCTTCGAAGTCATCGTCATCGATAACGCCTCTTGCGACGGAGCGCCGGGGATGGTCCGTTCCGAGTTTCCACAAGTGCGGTTGATTGAGAATCCGCGGAATGTTGGCTTCGCTGCCGCAAACAATCAGGGACTGCGCGTCGCCACAGGACGATTCGCACTGTTGCTCAACTCCGATTGCGAGGTCTTGGCTGACGCGCTGCATGAACTGGTCTGGTACGCAAAGGACCACCCTGAGGCAGGCATCGTGGCGCCGCAGTTGCTCAATTCGGAGGGGTCGCTGCAACTCTCGGGGCGGAGGTTCCCGAGTCTGTGGCGCTTCTTCATGGAGGTCACCGCACTCTACCGAGCCTTCAATCCGAAGGGTTACTTCAGTCTCGGCGTGGACTACACCCATATTCGTGAAGTCGACGAAGTCACCGGGGCAGCGATGCTGGTACGGGGGAAGGCATATCAGACGGCGGGACTGCTGGACGAGCGCTTCTTCTTCTACTGGGAAGACATCGACTGGTGCAGGAGAATCAGGTCGGCTGGCTGGAAGGTGGTCTATCTCCCGGACGCGAAAGTGGTCCATCACGTTGCAGGCAGCAGCCGTAACCGTCGGCAGGTCACCCACCACGCGTCACTGCGGAGCATGCATTACTACTTCCTGAAACACCAGGGCAGGGCGGCAGCGCAGTTCGTCAAAACCACGCTGGTCGTGCGAGAGGCGGTTCACCTTGCCCTCGCCGCTGCAACAGGCGACATGGAATCGTACCAGTTTCGGCGACGATCTTTGTCCGTTGCCCTGAGGCTGTCATGAGCATCGAGGTGCTCGATATCGCTCGACTATCTCAACCACCTTCAAGTCCGAATCTCGGGCCTTCTGGACGAACAGACCTTTCGGGAGTGGATCGTCCTGTGTGACAACGACGATTACCCCATATCCTGCAAAACCTCCGGTGTCTCGAAGGTTCTCTTCCCTCCCCGGTCCCCCAACCACACCCCAAATGCCAAGAACGGGATTCTTGTGGCGTGACCACGCCGATTTGACGCTCCTTTCCGCCCGCTGATATAATCCATGCAGAGCGCCGCTTCAGGTGTTCATAGCTTTCAGCCTTTGGAGGCGTTGGCCCTTGCCAGAATTACGAAAAGACCCCATCGTTGATCGTTGGGTGATCATTGCCAAGGAGCGCGGTCAGCGCCCCCATGACTTCAAGCCGGAGCCCGCAAGCCCTGGCTCGGGCTTCTGCCCCTTTTGCAGCGGTCATGAGGGCAAGACACCGGCCGAAGTCTGGGCGATCCGTGAAAACGGCTCCGCTCCCAATTCCGAGGGGTGGCAGGTGCGAGTAGTTCCCAACAAGTTCCCGGCCCTGGCCATCGAAGGGGGCCTGGACCGACAGGGCCTTGGGATGTTCGACATGATGAACGGAGTGGGGGCGCACGAGGTCATCGTGGAAACACCGAACCACGACTGGAAGGTCGGTGACGCGACCGAAGAGGAGCTTTCCAAAGTCCTGTGGGCCTACCGTGAGCGCCTCCTCGATCTCCAGAAGGACCTGCGTTTTCGCTACTGCCTCGTTTTCCGGAACTACGGACAAGCGGCGGGAGCCTCGCTCGCCCACCCGCACTCGCAGTTGATCGCCATTGCCATCACGCCGAAGCGCGTGAAAGAGGAGTTGAACGCGGCCCGCGATTGGTACCTGGAGAAGGAGCGGTGCATCTTCTGCGACGTTCTTCGTCAGGAGTTGGCGATGAGAGACAGGGTTGTGCTTGAAAACGACCATTTTGCGGTTCTCTCGCCCTTCGCGTCCCGGTTTCCTTTCGAGGTGAACATTCTTCCGAAGCGTCACAGCCACGATTTCACGACGATGACCGACCAGGAGTCGGTCTCGCTGGCGAGAACCCTCCGGGAAACTATGAAACGAATCGAGGTGACGCTGCAAGACCCGCCCTACAACTACGTCCTCCACACTGCTCCCAACGCCGGTGCGACCGCCGGGCCGCCCCGTGCGGATCGATGGACGACTCTCGAGTGCGATTTCCATTGGCACATCGAGATCGTCCCAAGGCTCACGAAGATCGCAGGCTTTGAATGGGGAACCGGCTTTTACATTAACCCGGTCGCTCCCGAACAGTCGACCCGGTTCCTCCAGGAAGCTATAATCGTGGAGGAGGAAACCCCAACGTTGTCACACCCCCGATAGGGAGATGCAAGAGAGGGGATTTTCGGCGTTCGCGAGTATACGTTGTAGTCCGTGAACGCTCCCTGCAAGAGCAGGAGTCGGCTGGACGATTTCTTTGGCACGGTACATTAGCTTCGAGGTTCGAACCGAATGCCGACGGAAGTCAGAGAATTCAGTGAGGAAGCGCTCGATGAGGAAACCCATCGGCAAATCCTGAGCTACCTGCAGGAGCTGGAGAGCAATCTCGAGCGGCAGGCGGTGAAGCTGCGCGACTCGGAGAAGCGATACAAAGACCTGTTCGAGGCGGAGCAGAAGAGGTCGCGGGAACTCGCGTTGCTGACGGAAGTGGGCGAGAGCGCCCTGACGACCGACCGGATGGAGGATTATCTGGAGTCCGCTGCCAAGGCGATCCAGCGTAACTTCAGCTATTACGACGTGGCCATGTTCCTTGTCGCTGAGAACGATCACACCGTCGTCCTGAGGAGCCAGTCGGGGGGATACCGGGGGGTGTTACCTCTGGGCTATCGCCAGAAAATCGGCGAGGGGATTATCGGGTGGGTGGCCGAGCACGGCGAGACGTTGCTCGCAAATGATGTCAGTCAGGAACCCCGGTTCCTTCAGGCTTTCCCTGACGAAGCCCTTACCCGTTCGGAGATTGCCGTCCCAATCAAAGTCGGCAACGTTGTGCGAGGCGTCATCGACGTACAGAGTCAAAGCCTCGACGCTTTCGATTATCGCGACGTGGTAATTCTGCAGACCGTCGCCGACCAGATGGCGACAGCCATCGAAAACGTCCGACTCTATCACCAGACACTGTTGCTGAAGGAACTCAACGAGGCGGTCATCGCCTCTTTCCCCTCGGCGGTTATTGTCATTGACGGACAACGGCGCGTCGTTCTTGTGAATCGAATGTTCTGCCAGCAGACGGGACTGACGGAAGGCGAGGCGGAAGGCCGGAACCTTGGAGACGTGCTCGACCCCGATTTGCTGCGTGAGACACGTCTGCTTGAAGCTGTGCAGTCGATGCTGGAGACAGGTGAAAGCGTCGAGCTCGCAGACGTGACCTGCCTCGATTCGTATAAGAACGAGTCTGTGGTGGAGATTCGGCTCAGCTTTCTGAGCTATGGAGAGGAATCGCTGGTCCTGATCACGCTGCGAGACGTGACCATGAGAGCGCGGCGCACGGCTCGTATGGCGCTGCTGCACAGCATGGGGAATCTGCTGCAGCGGACCCTGGATCTCGACCATCTGTTGTTTACCGTTCTTACGTGTGTCACCGCCGGTCCGGCTCTGGGGTTTAACCGGGCCTTTCTCTTGCTCCTCGACAAGGATAAGGAGAACTTGCAAGGCGAAATGGCCGTGGGCCCTGGTAGTCCGGATGAGGCGGGCCGGATCTGGCTGGAAGTAGGTCAGCACTACAGGAACCTCGAGGAACTGGTTCAGGCTTTCGATGCGGCGCAAACACGGAACACTCCGATCCAGCAGCTTGTTGAGCGAATGCGCCTCAATTTGACGGAGTCGCGGGAGGCGGTTCTGGCGCGTGCAGTTAACGAGAGAACCTCATTCAAGGTCCAAGCGGACTGCCTCGACCCCGCGCAGCCTTATCCGTATTGCGAGGTCGTGCAGGCCCCGGAATTCGCAGTGGCGCCTCTGGTCGCGGGCACTGAGGTGCTCGGCCTCGTGCTGACTGACAATGTCTTCAGCGGCAAACCCATCGAGGATGAGGATCTACAGTTGCTGACAATTCTGTGCAATCAGGCAGGATTGGCCATAGCAAACGCTCTTGCTCATGAGGAGATCGAGAACCACGCGGCAGAGCTTACGAGAGCGTACCAGCAATTGAAGGAGACGCAGCAGGATTTGGTCCACTCCGAGAAGCTGGCCACCGTTGGTGAGATGGCTGCTCGAGTCAGTCATGAGATCAGGAATCCTCTCGCAACCATCGGAGGGTTCGCCCGGTCCGTGCTGAAGAAGCCGGACGACGTGGAGCGGGTCAAACATGATGCCAGTGTCATCGTGGAGGAAGTCGAGGAATTGGAGGAGATTCTCATGAATCTGCTCGACCTGACGCGTCCGAGTCAGGCGACCCGACGACTCGAGAGTGTCAACGTCGTGGTTGAGCACTCCTGCCTGATGCTGCGGGATGATCTGGAGAAGCATCCTTCCGTGACTCTCGTCAAGGAACTCGACCCGAATATCCCCGAGGTGTCGATGGACAGCCATCAGCTTCAGCAGGCGGCGTTGAACATCCTGCGAAATGGTATTCAGGCCATGCCGGACGGGGGGACACTTTCCGTGCGGACTCACGCAGAGGAGGGGTACGTGACGATCGCTATTTCGGATTCCGGTGTCGGCATTCCGGAAACCGCCCTTTCTCGGATATTTATGCCCTTCTATACGACAAAGATCAAGGGAACTGGGCTGGGCCTGGCCGTGACCAAGAAGACCATCGAGGATCACTGCGGTTGCATGGAGGTGACCAGCGAGGAGAATCGGGGCACGACTTTCACTTTGCATTTGCCACTGATCGCCCGGGAAGGAACTGAACAGTCAGAACAAGGAGCCGCGTGAACCATGCTCCACATTCTGGTGAAGGGGAGGAAACCATGAAAACGATTCTCTTGGTGGAAGACGATGACAACGAGAGATATCTATACGAGCGCGAGTTGAGGGAGGAAGGATACCGGGTGATGACGGCCCGCGATGGACGGGAAGCGATCGCCAAAGTCGAGGAAGAGTCTCCCGACCTCGTCGTCCTGGACATCAACATGCCTCAGATGGACGGATTGGATGCCATGGGGAAGATTCTCGACCGAGACCGCAAAGTTCCCGTGATCATCAACACGGCTTACTCAAGCTATAAGGACAGCTTCATGAGCTGGGCGGCAGATGCCTATGTCATCAAGTCCGGGAACCTTGAGGAGCTGAAGCACCAGATCCGGGCGGCCCTGCAAAAATCGGAGACGCACACCCATTGACGACCCACGCTGAGAACATTTCGGAGATAGTGTCGAAAGAGACCGTCGCCATGATCCTCGCAGGCGGACAGGGCGAAAGGCTCTATCCCCTGACCAAGGACCGGGCCAAACCCGCGGTCCCGTTTGGCGGCATTTATCGGATCATCGATTTCACTCTCTCCAATTGTCTGAACTCGGGCTTGCGCAAGATCAACGTGCTGACTCAGTACAAGTCTTACTCGCTGGCCCGCCATCTGCGGATGGGGTGGAGCGTCTTCAACAGTGAGTTGGATGGGTTCCTCGAGGTGATTCCTCCCCAGCAGCGGTACACCGAGAGGTGGTATCAGGGCACCGCAGACGCCATCTACCAGAATGTCTACTCCCTCGAGCTGGAACGCCCCCGACTGGTCCTTATCCTGTCGGGCGATCACATCTACAAGATGGACTACCGTGAATTGATCCGCGCGCACCTGGAGAAGGAAGCGGATCTGACCATCGCCAGCGTGGAGGTCCCCGTTCGCGAAGCCAAGCGGTTCGGGGTGGTACAAGTCGATCGGGAGAATCGAGTTGTGGACTTTGTCGAGAAACCCTCAGAACCCCCTCGGCTTCCGCAGGATCCCGATCACTCTTTTGCGTCCATGGGGGTGTACATTTTCAACTGTGAGGTGCTGGTGCAGCGCGTCATTGAGGACATGAAGATGGAAACGCAGCATGACTTCGGAATGGACATCATCCCTCGGATGACGAGATTCGACCGGGTGTACGCCTGGAACTTCAAAGACGAGAACAAGAAGGCGGTCAAATACTGGCGGGATATCGGCACGCTCGACGGCTACTACGAGGCCAACATGGACCTGGTACAGATCGATCCGCTTTTCAATCTGTATGACCCGGCATGGCCGATTCGCACTTACCAGCACCAACGACCTCCCGCGAGGACAACTTTCGAGGAGCTGGACACGGGACGGGTTGGGAACATGATCAACTCGCTGGTGTCCGGAGGCTGCATCATCTCGGGTGGCACGGTGAAACGGTCCATCTTGTCTACGAGCGTCGTTGTCCACAGTCATGCGACCGTGACGGACTCCATCTTGATGGAGGACGTGGAAGTCGGGCCCAGGGCCAGAGTGCATCGAGCGATCATCGACAAGGAAGTGGTCGTCCCCGAAGGTGAGGAGATCGGCATCGATCTCGACCGGGACCGGAGAAGGTTCACGGTGACCGAGGAGGGCATCGTTGTCATTCCAAAGGGAATGACAATCCGGGAATGACCGGGCAGCAAAGGTCAGGGCGGACCGAGAGGGCACCACCAGGTGGCACCACACAGGTGGCACCACCAGTTGACCATCATGTCTCCACCACTTATACTTCCCACAGGTACATTTTTCACACCGCGGGGACGGAGCCGAGGCAGGCCAGGTCGCGGTAAAGAGGATTGAACGTGGCGCGGCGAGCAGCAGTGTTACAAAAGGGCACGGTTGTCGAGAACTCGCTGGACCGATTCCAGCAGTACGCCCGCACGCGGGAGCCCGCGTTGCGGGATGAGCTTGTCCTGGAGCATCTGCCGTTAGTGGAGAGAATCGCCCGGCGGTACAGCAAGGTCGGTGAGCCCCTCGAAGACGTCGTGCAGGAGGGATACATCGGCCTGATCAAGGCGGTGGACCAGTTCAACCCCGCCCTGGCGGTGAAATTCACCACCTACGCAACGCACATCGTCTCGGGTGAGATACGTCATTACCTGCGGGACCTCGGGAGGTTGATCAAGGAGCCGGCCTGGTTGGTGGAGCTTCGCTTTCGCGTGAATCGCGCTGCTGAAGAGCTCACTCAGCGGCTCGGGCGAACCCCCAGTCCCGGAGAGATAGCAGAGCAACTCGGTATCCCGGAGGAAGACGTTGCAGAGGTAGTCACAACGCGGGCGATCTTCCAGGTGGCTTCTCTCGACGAAGGCCCGCAAACGGACGGTGATGAAGGCGATTCACCACCGCTCGCGGAGCGGGTGACGGACACCCGTGCCGAAGCCGGGACTCCGGTGGAAGAGCGGATGGTTCTGCAACAGTCCATTCGCCGTCTGCGCAAGCTGGAACGGACCGTGATCTACCACTTCTTCTACCAGGAGCATTCGAAGACCGAGATTGCGCGGAAACTCGACATCTCCGTCAACTACGTATCATACCTGATCAACCGGGGACTGCAGAATCTCAAGCAGATTCTTGTGAAAGAGGACCGGAGAGAGGCGGTCTTGCGGCTGGAGTTCCTGCAAGGGCAACTCACCACAAGAGAAGGAGAGTTCGAGGGCAAGATCATCATCGATGCCGTCACCGGGCTCTATGTGAAACCTTTCTTTCGCACCCTTGTGGAAGACGAAGTGTCTCGTGCCAAACGGTACGGGTTACAGTTCTCGATGTTGTTCTTCACCCTGTCGAAATGGACGGAGCTTGTTGAGCGAATCACTGAAGTCGAAAAGGATGCCTTATTGCGGAAACTCGCGGAGCTTCTCAGACGAGGACTCCGCGACGTTGATCGGGTCGCCTGTTATGGACAAGGCATCTTTGCGGCTATCCTCCCTCACACGGGGAAAGATGCCAGAGTGGCCTCGGAGAGAATCCGCCATTCAGCAAAGGGCAAAGACCTCGTACCCCCTCGACTCAAATCAATCGCTGCACCTGCCTTGGTGTGCAAAGTCATCACGTATCCCGTTGATGGGGACACGGCCCAGCAGTTGCTCGAGTTGGGTGAGCACCTCGATCGTGGAGGCGCTCCTCCCCGCGGGACCTGAGAACCGTGGAAACCACCCTCACGCAAAGCCGTGAAGATTTCTGCGTCTTGCTGTGTCGGTGGTCCTGAGCTTATACCCAGGAGGAACATGGGTTAATGTTGGTTTACAATACGCTGCAACGGAGGAAGGAAGAATTTGCTCCGCGCGAGCCAGGACGGGTCTCCATGTATGTGTGTGGAGTGACTCCCTATGATGCGATGCACGTCGGGCACGCGCGCACTTTCATGGCCTACGACGTCCTCCGGCGTTATCTTGAGTCTCGCGGCCTCGAGCTGTGTCACGTCCAGAACGTCACGGACATCGATGACAAAATCATTGCCCGCGCGACCCACCTTGGCGAGGAGCCGGTGCTGCTCGCGAAGAGATTCATGGAAGAGGCCCTGAGGGATTGCGACTCTCTCGGCTTGTTGCGGGCCCACCTCTATCCGACCGTCTCCGGGCACATGCAGGAGATTATTGAAATGATCGAAGCGCTCGTGGGAAAAGGAGCAGCCTATCTGAGAGAGGGCAGCGTTTACTTCGATGTCAGCGCCTTCCCGGGCTACGGGCGCCTTTCACACCAGAACACGGAGGAAATGCAGAGCAGCGGCCGCATCGAGACGGACGAGAACAAGGCAGACCCGCTGGATTTCGCCCTTTGGAAATCCGCCAAACCTGGGGAGCCGTGCTGGGACAGTCCGTGGGGTCCGGGGCGTCCCGGTTGGCATATTGAGTGCTCGGCGATGTCTTTGAAGTACCTGAACAATGGGTTCGACATCCACGGCGGCGCTATCGAGCTCCAATTCCCGCACCATGAAAACGAAGTCGCCCAGTCGGAAGCCTATACGGGAGAACCCCCCTTCGTCCGCTACTGGCTCCATAGTGGAGTCGTCTTTGTCAATGGCCAGAAGATGTCCAAGTCACTGGGGAACTTCGTCACTGTGAAGGACATTCTCAAGGTGACCTCTGCCGAAGCCCTGCGTCTGATGTTCTTCACTACGCACTATCGGAGTCCGTTCGACTATTCGGACTCCAAGGTGGAGGAGTCCAAAGCTGCCTGGGAGCGCGTGCAGCAAAGCTTGCGGTTGCTCGACCGGGAGAGGGGGGACCGGACGGGAAAGCCCGTCAATTGCGAGGGGATTGAAGGTCCCCTGGCAGAGCAAGCGGTACGAGCTGAGGCGAGGTTCCACCAGGCGATGGAGGACGACTTCAACACGCCGTTGGCCCTGGCAACACTATTCGAGCTTGTCTCCGAATCGAACCGCTACTTCAGCGAGAATCCACCGCCGGAGGAACGGAGGGTGCAGGCGGCTGTGGCCCTCTGCAAGCTGACGCAACTGCTGTCCGTGCTCGGCTTCAGCACCTCTGACGAGGGCGGTGAGGAGGCTGTCGATCAATCTGCGGACCTCCTCAATCTGCTCGTGGAGGTCCGACAAATGGCGCGGTCACAGAAGCAGTTTGCTCTTGCGGATGTCATCCGTGACCGGCTGAAGGATCTTGGCTATGTGTTGGAGGACCATGCGGAGGGAACTTCACACAGGAAGATATCCTGACAGCTCTGTCCCGATGATGACAAGAAAGCCCAAGTCCAAGGTCGCCCTGTTAACCCTCGCCTGTGGCATGGCCCTCGCGTGCGGGGCCCTGGGCTTTGCCTCCAGACAATTACTCTCCAAGTCCACGGGCCTGTGTCATGGAGTCTCCATCGGGGGAATCGACGTCGGGGGACTCTCCCGGGTACAGGCCGAACACGAAGTGCTGGAATCCCTCAGTGGACAGGGCGCCTACAAGATTCAGCTTGTTGCAGACGATCGTGAGTTCACTGTCACCGCGGAGCAACTGGGACTCCGGCGAGATGTAGGCGAAGCAGTTCGGACAGCCGAGCAGGTCGGCAACTCAGGCAACGTCCTCCATCGTGCGCTGGCTCGTGTGGTTGCGCTGTCCAAGGGGATCACGATCCCCCTCGGTTACTCATTGGATAGAGATCGGGCAAAGAAGCAGCTATCTGCCATTGCAGAGAGGGTGGACGTAGAGCCGGAGAATGCCCGAGCCTTTTGGATAGGCAGCTCCGATGTCGATCCCAAGGGATTTGTGCGTATAGCCCCCGAGAAGCCGGGACGGAAAATGGACGTGGACGGCGTCCTGGCCTCGCTTGGGAAACAGTTGGCGGCATCCAAACTCCCCTCCAAAGTAATGCTCCTGGTGCGCGAGGCAGCGCCAGACGTTTCTCGCGCTGACTTGCGGGACCTCAACGGGGTGCTCAGCCGGTACACGACCTCTTTTGATCCCGGCAAGCGCAACCGGGCCCACAATCTTCGACTGTCAGCCGCTTCAATAGACCACCAGTTCCTTCGACCCGGAGAGACTTTCTCTTACAACCGGTGTGTCGGTCCACGGCTGGAAAAGATCGGGTATCTCCCGGCGCCCATCTTCAGTGACGATGAAGTGGTGCAGGGGGTTGGAGGCGGCGTCTGCCAGGTCGCCACGACCCTCTACAACGCGGCCCTCTTGGCCGGTCTCGACATCGTGACCCGAGCTCACCATAGTCGTCCGGTCGCCTACGCCCCTCGAGGTCGAGACGCAACGGTGTATTTCGGCAACACGGATCTCAAGTTCCGCAACAGCACCGCGGGCCCCATTTACCTCCGAGCCTTTGTCAGCGGCAGACGCGTTCTGGTGAAACTGCTGGGGAACCGCTCGCAAAGGAAGTCGGTGACTCTCGAATGCGCTCGCGATGATCGCATTCCTTTTTCCGTCGAGCACATTGAAGATCCGACGCTGCCCGAGGGCAAAGAGGTGGTCGAAGAGAAGGGGCGGCCCGGTTACCAGACCACGATTCTCCGGGTGATTGAGTCCGCGTCGGGAAAGCGCGCCTCTGAGACGGTGTCGTCCAACTTCTACCGGCCTCGTCCGCAGAAGATCCGGGTGGGTTCGGGTCTCGTCACCGAGACCGTTCACACAACTCCTACCCAGAGATCAGAGCCAGGCACAGGGAGCAAGTCTGAGACCGAGCTTCCGAGAGAAGCCAGCGGAGGACGAACGGAGTCGAAGGCGAAGTCCGGGGCCTCGACATCCCCTTCGCAACCTCGCGCTCTCCGGGTCGTGGACCTCGGGAAACAGCCTGTGGTGCGGCGAGGGAGTCCACCCAGATGAAGGCAGTTGTACTCGTTGGGGGCTTTGGGACCAGGATGCACCCTCTCACGTTGCACGTCCCCAAGGCCATGGTTCCGCTGGTCAACGTCCCTTTCGTCGAACGCCTTGTAACGTATCTCTCACGTTCTGGCGTCGATGAAATCGGTCTGAGTGTTTGCTATCTTCCCGACCCGATCCGCAATCACCTCAGTCGGAGATTTGACCGAAACCTCAGGCTGCACTATTTACACGAGGACCAGCCTCTCGGCACGGCGGGCGCCCTCAAGAACTCAGAGAGCATGGTCGCGGGCCAGAGATTCCTTGCGCTCAACGGGGATGTCCTCACGGGGATCAACCTGCGTGAGATGATGGATTTCCACCTCCAGAGGAACTCCCAGATTACCATCGCTCTCACTCCCGTCGAGAATCCCACGGCTTACGGCATTGTCGAGACGGAGGCGGACGGACGAGTCGTTCGCTTCCTGGAAAAGCCGACATGGGACCAGGTGACCACCAACACCATCAACGCCGGGATCTATATCCTGGAGCCGGAGGTATTAAAGTTGATACCCGCCGGGAAACCATGCTCTATGGAACGCGAGGTGTTTCCCCAGGCGGTGGAAGCGGGGTGGCGGGTCCATGGCTTTCCCACCGACGACTACTGGATCGACCTCGGCACTCTGGAGAAATACCTTGTTGCCCACCGCGACCTCCTGAGCGGAAGACTGGCGGTGGATATTCCCGGAGACCAAGTCACAGAGGGAATCTGGATCGGACCCGGCGCGGAGGTTGACCCTTCAGCCGTTCTGGAGCCTCCAATCGTACTGGGGGCCCAGTGTCGGGTCGCGGAAGGAGTTCGAGTGGGGCCCTATGCAGTCTTAGGCGACCGTGCGGTCGTGGAGGAGAAGGCAACGATCCGAGACTGCGTGTTGTGGGACGATGTGTCCGTGGGGTCCAGGGCGATGCTGAAGGACTGCATCCTGGGAAGCTCTTGTATCGTCAAAGCCGGCGCGACCGTCGAGGGTGTCCGGGCGTTCCCCCATCACACCACGGTCGAGTAAATGGCGAGGTTGGCGATCAGCGGGTCGCTATACTCGTTGAAAGTAGATTTTCATCCTTAACGAGTTTCACTGATCCTCACAGGTTTCCCGGTCAGGACCGACTGCTGTTCCTTGAGGCAGACTTTGAGTGCTTCTCTGGCCGATCTCCCGGAGATGATCTCCGACTCCCTGCCCTCGGCCACACAATCCACGGCATGTTGCAGCTCTGCTACGAAAGCATCTTTGCCCCGGGGTTTGATGTTCTTTCTTTTGCCGTCGTTGGTGTAGAGCCAGAGGTCCTCGCCTGTGAACAAGTTATCGAACTGCATCGTTGC
>JACQGJ010000023.1 GCA_016199605.1 Armatimonadota bacterium
TCAGAAGGCCATGGAGCTTCTGCAAAAGCTTCAGGAAAAGATAGCGAAAAGCGCCCAGGCGCAATCCGGGCAACTCTCCCAGCAGGACCTCGCGAAAATGCAGAAGGAGCTGGAACAGGCCCTCGAGCAAATGGCGAAACAGTATGGCAGCGATGAGGAGATCAAGAAACTCGCCCAGGAGATGCTTGAGGCGGCAAAACGGGCGAAGGAGCTGAAAGAATGCAGCAGTTGTGCGGGCGGGTCGGGGCACAAGGGGCACGCCGGCTTTGGCTGACTCGGCGGCGGGAACGGCCCCGGTGGGGCAGCAGGTATCCCGGGCGCGGGAATGGGAGGGCGCGCGTCGCCCTTTACAAAGGGTCCCAAGGAATGGGACTCAAACGAATGGGTCGGTCAGCCGGAGAGCCGCAACATCGGCAAGGACTCGGTGAAGCTCAACCTCCCCGCGCAGGCGAAGCCGCTCCCGGGGTCGCAGCCGCTGTTACCCGGCCCCGCGACCAGCACCGAGATCATGGCGCCTCCGACACCCGGCGGGTCTGACATTCCGCTGAGTCGCGTCCTGCCTTCCTATACGCAGAAAGCCAACCAGGCGATGAACTCGCAGGACATTCCGCCTTCAGAGAGGCAACGAGTCAAGAGGTATTTCCATTCGCTGCAGAAGTGACCCAATGATCACCATCGACGAATTCATCCGGCAACGCAAGGCAGACTGGGAGCTCCTGACCTCAATGACCAGGCAGGTGCAGCGACAAGGCTTCGCCTCGCTCCAGCCCAAGGAACTGGAACAATACAGTCGGCTCTACCGGCGGGCAACCGGAGATCTGGCGAGAGTCCAGACGCGATACCGTGATGCGGAGTTGGCGCTCTACCTCAACCAGCTCGTCGGACAGGCGCACGGCCAGATCTACATCGCTCCGGCCTTTGGCCCTCGTCAGGTGCTCAGGTTCTTCCTCTATGGTTTTCCACGACTGGTGCGGGAAAACCTCCGCCCGATCATGCTGTCGTTTCTCATCTCGATGGCTGCGGCGACCCTCGCTTTCGTGGCAACCTGGATCAACCCGGAAGCCAACGCGTCGGCCTTCCTCCCCGGAATCATCCTGGACCAGGTTCGTGAAGGTTTGCGCCATTCAGGGGAAGACCGCGGCGCGCGACAGTCGATGTATCCCTTGGCGGAGGTCTTCGCCAGCTTCATCATGACCAACAACATAAAAGTAGGCTTCATCGCCTTTGCGACGGGAGTCCTTTGGGGTGTGCCGACCTGCCTTATCCTGGTGCAGAACGGCGGCATGCTCGGGGCCCTCAGCGCCATCGCCCTCAAGTACGGTGCAGGTCTGCCCTTCTGGTCTTTGATCCTGCCGCACGGGATCATAGAGTTGTCGGCCATTTTCATCTGCGGGGGTGCGGGGCTCATCTTGGGGCAGGCGATGATCGCGCCCGGGGACTACCTGCGCAAAGACGCCCTCTCGAGGGCAGCGAAGAAAGCAGTGCGTCTGATCGTGGGCTGCATTCCTCTCTTCGTGATCGCTGCCCTCATCGAGTCCTACGTCACCCCCGCGCCGTTGGATGAGTTCCTCAAGATCGGCTTCGCGTTGCTCACCGGCGTCGGGCTGCTGGCGTACCTCAACGTTAGAGAACCGGCGAGGTGACACACCTCACGCAAACAAGCTCATCTGTTTCTCTTTCTCCGAGCCGATCATCTTCCCATACTTTCCCCCGCCTCCGGCCTGGAGTTGCATGCGTCCTTCGCGAGCGGCATGGAGATGCTCTGCGATCTGCTGCCCTACAACTTGGGCAATCTCCTCGACGGGTGTCTGGTGCAAAACAGCCATTTCCGTTCCGAACCGGTTCAACAGCTTGTTGAGGGTGACCGAACCGACCTTCGGGACGAACTGCAGCGGAACCTGGTAGAAGTAGGGCGGACGGCCCGGCGGAGGGCGGGGCTCGTCGTAGTCCTGAATCTCCACGATCCGGTCGAGCACCCCTCTGATCACTTTCCCGCCGCCACATCTTGGGCAGGTGAACACGGGCGGAGGGCTCTCCTCGACACGATCGCAGTCCAGGCAGTAGGTCCTGTGGTACTTCCCGAGCTTCGGGTCCATGCCGTAGTTGGCGACGATGCGGCGACCGGACTCGCCCCTCAAGGCTTTCCGCACTTCATCAAACGTGGCTTCCTTCAATTGGAGGATGTTATACTCGCGCCCGATCTTCGGCAGCGAGTGCGCGTCGGAGTTGCTGACAAGAGTCTTCGAGCAAAGCTCGCCGAGGCGGTCGGCCAGGAAGGTGTCCGCGCTCAGACCCAACTCGATCGACGGGATTCCTCGCAGCGCCATGTCGTCGAACATCTCACTCAGTCGAGCCACGCAATTGCCATACACGCTCTTGTGCGGCGTAAAGGCGTGGGCGGGAATCATGAACCCCCCGATGGAGTCCGTCAGCCGCCAGAGGTCCTGCGCCGACATGCCGCGGCACCGCTGCGAGCTCAGGTCGAGGTTCGTCACGAACTGCGAGAGCGTGTCGCTGAAAGCGCAGATCTGGTGAAAGTCACAGAAATAGCTGATATGGTGGGAAGTGCCTCCTTCGGTCTCCCCTACCTCCATTTCCGCCGCCAGCAGAATCGTCGTCCGGTCGCGATAGCGCAACCCGCCGCCCGGCTGCTCGACCATCTCTCCGGACTCCAACAGCTTTCGGATATCTTCGATGACAGCCGGTGACGCGCAATCAATGATCCCAACGATGTCGATGCCCTTGCGCTCGGTGCATTCAATGGCAATGTTCTCGAAGGTCAGGTCCCGCGCGGCGGTGATCTTGACGGGTCGGTCCGTGGTCGTGCGCCCGATATGGATGTGCAGGTCAACGACATAGAAGTTGAATCCCTCCGGCGCGCCCCCGAGATGAGTGGAATGCTTGAACAACCGCTGACTCCTGATCTATTCATTCAGCCCCAAGACCCGGTGACAAAGCTCTACCTGTACCTGCGCCTGGAGCACCGGGTTCTTGACTTCCTGGATCAGTTCCGTGGCGCGCCTCACGTCAGTGCGGGCCACTGCCAGGACGAGATCGGACCACAGGTAATCCGCTGAGGGAATATCCTTCGTGTAATCCCGGGTAAAGGTGATGGCCCGGTTCGTGTCAACGCGAGCGATCTTGAGGATCATCTGCTTGATCACGTCACCCCGAGTGTAAGGATCGGGAAGTTTCTTGACTTCCGCCATCGCCCGGTCCCAGTCGCGTGTTGCCAGGTCCACGATCATGCGATGACGTGTGTCTTCCCGGACGTTCTCGTCCTTCTGTTTCTTCAGTAGCTCCACGGCTCGGTCCCAGTCGGTCTTGCTGACCGCCGTGATGACCTCCTGAGAACAGGTGTCCTGCACATAGTCATCTTTAACTCCGCTCAAGGCGGCGAAAGCTTTGTCCACGTCACCCGTGGCTGCATAAGCGGGAATGAGGAAGCCCCAGATGGTATCCTGCTTTGGTTTCTGTTTGATCTGCTTGATCCCCGCGTCCGCTTCTTCGATGAGGGGAGCGGCGGCCGCACGATCCAAGGGAGCCAGGTCTCGCGCAATCTGCGCCAGGATGCGGGTGCGCTCTTCCAGCCGGTCCTTGGGATCCATTTGTCTCGCCAACTGTGCCGCCTTCGTCAACGCCGCCTTCGCAGTCTCAGGGACGCCCAGCTCCACGGCGGCCTGGGCGGCAAGTATCAGGTTGGTGATCATCAATCCCTGGTCCCCCGGCCCGCCGTCGACCTGGACGGCCTTCTCGATCAGAGCGCGCAGCAAAGCGGCGTCCAAAGGATCGGCCTCCGCCCCTGAAAACGGCAACGGACCCATCCTCAGGGCCGTCACGAGAAAAACAGTGAGAGTCTTCGTCCTCTTCATCTCCCCACCACCCCTCGCTGAATACTCGTTGAGGTCGGAAATCAACGAGTATAAGGTTCTCGCAGTATACTCACAATGCGCCCCTGCGGCAAGATGCCGCGTAGCAAGGTGTGCATTATCCAATGTGAGGTTTGCACGGTAGGGA
>JACQGJ010000111.1 GCA_016199605.1 Armatimonadota bacterium
AGTGACTGTCCAAGAATAACGCCGCGTTTTTTCTGTTGTGAGACAGTTGTACGCCTGCCTTGCGGGCAGGCGTACAACTGTCTCACAACAGCGCCCTTGTATATGAAAACCGCGGAGTCGTTGTTGGACGAGTTCTCAGTGTCCGCTGGTAAACACGACCCGCATGATTTCATCAACGGTCGATAACCCGTCGAGCACTTTCTGGAATCCGTCTTCCTGAAGGGTCGTCATGCCGTTTGCTCTCGCGGCGTCCTTGATTTCCGACAGTGGAGCGCGTCGCACGGTCATGTCGGCGATTTCGTCGTTGATTCTCATCAACTCGTAGATCCCAAGACGCCCCCTGTACCCGGTGAAACGGCAGACCTCGCAGCCGCGTCCCTGGTAGAAAACCTGATCGGGATGCTCTTCCGGATCGTGCCCGAAGCGGGCCAGCAACTCGGGAGGAGGATCGTAGGGTTCCGGACAGTTCTTGCAGATCCGCCGGGCAAGCCGCTGAGCCAGCGTGCCGATGACCGAAGCAGCGATCAAGAAAGGCTCAACTCCCATGTCCACCAAACGAGTCACAGCGGACGGCGCGTCATTGGTGTGCAACGTCGTCAGAACGAGGTGACCGGTCAGAGCAGCCTGAACCGCGATCTCAGCCGTCTCCAAGTCGCGGACCTCTCCCACCATGATGATGTCCGGGTCTTGACGGAGGAACGAACGCAGTGCGTTCGAGAAGCTAAGCCCGGCTTTGCGGTTGACGTGGACCTGGTTCAAACCGGGCAACTGGTACTCCACCGGGTCTTCAATGGTCAGGATGTTCTTCTCCACGGAATTGATGATATTCAACACTGAGTACTGAGTGGTAGTCTTCCCGCTACCTGTCGGTCCGCAGCTAATCACCATGCCGTTCGGCTGGGAGGTCAGGTCGGTAAGCTGTGACTGCGTTTCCGGGTAAAGGCCGAGACTATCCAGACCGAGGAGCACGCTGCTCTTGTCGAGTATTCGCATAACGGCCTTCTCGCCGTGCTGGGTAGGAACCGTTGACACGCGCATGTCGTAATCTTTCTTGGCCATGCGGAGGTGAATCCGTCCGTCCTGAGGAATGCGGCGCTCGGCGATGTTCATGTCAGACATGATCTTTATACGAGAAACCAGCGGGGCGTGCACGTATTGGGGAACTTTCATGACCTCGTGCAAAACACCGTCAATGCGATACCGGATGCGAACACCACGTCGTTGTGGCTCAATGTGGATGTCACTCGCGGTATCCTTGATGGCCTGCTGAAAGATGGCGTTTACGATCTTGATGATTGGCGCCTCTTCCGTCAGCTCCTTCAGCTTGCCCACGTCACCGGCCGGGACCTCCGCGTCATCTCCGGCGCCCGAACTGGCCTCCCCGTAGCCGAAATCGCCGGCCCCACCCCCGAGGGCGCTGAGGGCGTTCTTGAAAGTTTCATCCATGGCGGCTGCATCCCCGGCGTCCTCCTCGCCACGACTTTCGTTCTTGATTTTGGCGATCTGAGTGACGGAAGCCAGGACTGGACGGACATCGTAGCCGGTTCGCATGCGGATTTCATCCAGACCTACGATGTTTGAGGGATCTGCGGTGGCAACAATCAGTTTCTTGCCGTCGAGCTTGATGGGGAGGACTCCGTGTTTCTCTTGCAGTTCGCCGGGAATCAGGCCAAGATTTCCCTTATCGTACTGAATCTTGGAGAGGTCGACGTAAGGGACGCCTTTCTGGGCAGCCACTGCCTGCATGACGATCGTCTCGTCGACGAAACCCAGATCGATAAGAGTCTGACCTAAGGGTTGACTGGCAGTCTTGGCCGCCTCAAGGGCCGTACTCAACTGTTGGTCGTTGACAAGCCCTTTCTCTTTGAGCATCTGCCCGAGGGACTTTTTGGCAAGTGCCATATCGCCTCCCTCCCTGGATGTAGATAGGATTGTGGAGTATCCGCTCGCACGCGACACCCTCTGCCCGGAAGCGCCGATATTATACAGGAACAAAAGGGCTTCCGCAAGCCAATAAAAAGCCGCGGATGCACCTGCGGAACCTGCTGCATCCAAAAGCTGCGCCCCGAAATTCCATCGAAAGCGTCAAGTCCCTGGCCAGCGGCACTTCTCACTGATATTTATCGACCTGCATCGCAGAGATACGTGTGGGGAAGCGTCGCCCGCAGGCTGGTCGTTACACCTTCGGTGTCCGCCGCCCTTCCTACATAATACTCATGCGCAAGAGG
The DNA here is from genome assembly GCA_016199605.1 of Armatimonadota bacterium. GTDB lineage: Bacteria > Armatimonadota > Abditibacteriia > CG2-30-59-28 > CG2-30-59-28 > JACQGJ01. The sequence goes on from JACQGJ010000111.1 coordinate 2,229, forward strand.
GGGTTCGCCAGGCTGACGCGGAGGATCTCCCCGCTCGCGCCGCGAGTGCCGGGAATCATGTAGTGAGTGACCATCGCGCGTCGCGGGTGTTCAGTGCAATTGGGCGGGGTGTGGTGAAGCGTCTGGCAATGGTGGAACATGCAGCACCCTGCCTTTATCTCGATCACCGTCGCGACAGAATCGTCCACAAGAGCCAGATTCCGGAAAGCGTTCGTCTCCTGGGCCTTTTGAAACTCGGAGTCATATTCGACCCTCAGAAGGTCGAGCTCCTCCGAGGTGAGAACTTGTTCGTAGGCGAGGTACCCGTTTTCGCAATAGAAATCCTTCTGCTCCTGTGTCAGTGCCATGGGCGCGCTCCTTGAGGAATGTCGATGGCATTAGCGTGGGTGAAGGAGAAGGCGTTGTCAAGACGCAGAGGTACTGCGAGGCTCACGCAGCCCGACCTTCCGGGAATGGATGAGAGGGGTGAAGGGCCGACAGGACTTCAGGGCAGACCGATTATCTGGCCTCCCCATTCCCCTTCTTCGTTTTCGTTGCTTTGTGTACGACGTATTCAGCCACAGCATAGAAGAGCAACGCGCCGACCAGGACCCTCAAGGATTCCAGGAGCAGCATCTGCGTCCGGTCCGTTACCACGTAACCCAGGATTGAGTTCATGTGCAGCGGTGTGTTGACTCCGTTTGCTGTTGCGGTGATGAACCAGATGCCTGCGGCTATGTAGAGAAAGAAACCCATGACAACCCATAAAACCACCATCGTTCGCCGCCTCCCTCAATTTCGGATCATTGTGCTCTTTATATACCGTCCGACGATCCGATCATGATAACTGTTGAGGAATTTCCTCCGAGGGCGATGGAGGTTGCGGGGCGATTCAGGTCTGGAGGCTATCCTCGGCTTTTCTCGATCAGGTCAGCGATGCTGAATTCGACGGACTTCTCATCCGTAGCACCGATGACCCGGAGGCTGAACTTCTGATGGGTGGAATTGAAGATAGGATTCCCCTTGGCATCCTTCAAGGGGAAGGTGGGTTCATACCGCGCCTCGAAATCCTGACGTGTCCCCCCCAGGGAGAAAGGGAGGCTCAAAAACCAGCTCCCGATTGGGACATACGTGTTAATCCCGAACGGCAACCCCAACGCCTTGTTTTCCGAGCTGATCTGCTTTTGGGCTTCGGGATCCAAGGGTTGGTAGAAGTGTCCCTGATCGTCCCCCAGAACGTACTTGATCGCTTCGAGGGCCTGCCGGTCCCCAGGCTTCATCCCTC
>JACQGJ010000024.1 GCA_016199605.1 Armatimonadota bacterium
CAGGAGAAGTTGAATTTCCCTCTTCTCAGCGATTCCGACAGAAAGGTCTCAAAGCTCTACGAGGCTTACCTTGCAGAGCCGGACCTTAGCAGCCGCACGACTTTCATCATCGACAAGCGGGGAATCATCAAGAAGATCGACCGGAAAGTTAACGCCGGGAATCATGGGAAAGACCTCGAAGGGGAAGTCGTGAGGCTGTGTGGAACCCCGAAGCAGTAGGGCGAGGACCGCGAAATCAGAGGGTTAACTCTCAGCAGATTCTCGGCAGTTGGTCACCCACCAGCATCTCAACGATTCGACTTCCACCGACCAGCGTTCGCAGAGAGACAAGACCCGGGTGGTGGTCAGTCACGTTGCCAATGCGGGCCGCGTCAGCCCCCAGGGGGTGTGCTCTCAGGATCTCCACCGCCTCTTCAGCATACCCCGCGTCAACCACAACCAACAGCTTCCCTTCATTCGCGATGTAGAGCGGATCGAGACCGAGCAGTTCGCACACTCCCCGAACTGGGCCACTGACCGGGATCTTCGACTCCTCGATTTCCACTCCGAGCCGGGTCGCCTTTGCGATTTCGTTCAAAGTGCTCGCAACGCCTCCTCTCGTTGGATCACGCATGAAATGCACAAGCGATGGCCGGTCTCCGTGGCGGTCGCACGCTGCCACCAGGCTCTCGACCAGTCCGTTGAGCGGAGCGCAATCGCTGCGGAGGGAGGACGCGAATCCAAATCCTTCCCTCTCTGAGAGAACCGCCACACCGTGATCGCCCAGTGTGCCGCTGATGAGAATCGCATCTTTAGGCTGGATGCGACCCACGGAGAAGTCGCGATCTCCGGGGAGCAAACCGATTCCCGCAGTGTTGACGAAGATCCGGTCGGCATTCCCCTTCTCCACGACTTTGGTGTCCCCAGTCACCACCTGAACCTCTGCCTCACGGGCCGCTTGCTGCATGGAACCGAGGAGGGTTTCGAGCAAAGACAGAGGAAATCCCTCCTCGATGATCAGCCCACAGGACAGGTACAGCGGCTTGGCGCCGGTCACCGCCAGGTCGTTTACTGTGCCGCAAACTGCGAGCCTGCCGATGTCTCCCCCCGGGAATACGGGCGGACGCACGACGTAGGAATCCGTGGTAAACGCGAGACAAGCCCCGCCGACGTTCAGTCGCGCCGAATCCTCCAGAGCATTGAGAATCGGGTTGGAGAACCTCGACGCGATGACGTCCTCAACGAGCTGATGACTCAACTTGCCCCCACTTCCGTGGGAAAGAAGGATGGTGTCTGAAGATTGATCACTCATGGCACACGCGAGAAGTCGATGGAACGGTCGATATACACGATAGGAGTTAGACAAGCGGGACAGCCCGGTCCGGCCAGGAGTTTGAGGTTGGTCGGCAAGAGGTCACGCAGTCCTGACCTGAAGATCGCCATCGTATGGGTTTCGCACACCTCCATCAGCGTTGCCTTGCGATCACCCAGCGTGCCAGAGAGGCGGGCAGCTATTTCCTGGGCAGCCTTGCCGTCGCGATATTCATCCAGGTACTTCATGCGCGTTCACGCCGTCTCGGCAGACCCGTTCAGGACCTCGTCAATGAGCCGCAGAGTGATCTGGGCCTCTTCCTCGTCAATCTTCTGAATCGCGAAGCCCGCGTGGATAATCACGTAGTCCTCCTCGTTGACGTCCTCAACCAGAAGAAGGCTTGCCTGATACTGGACCCCGTTCAACTCTACCACGGCCTCGGCGTCACTGAGTTTCTGGATGACTTTGGCCGGAATTCCCAGACACATGATCGGTTCACCTCGAATTTCCACTCTTCAGTCTCGCGTCTGCCACATAAGCTTGCCCCACGGAGAGACCGCCATCGTTACAGGGGAGGCGCCGATGGTAGAGCACTTGAAAACCTGCGTCGTCCAAGCCTTGCACGACAAGGCGATGCAGGAAACGGTTCTGGAAGACGCCTCCGCTCAGGGCCACCGTTGCGATCTGAGACTCAGAGCGCAGCCGGGCGCACTGGTCGAGGATTGTCGCAGCAAGGGCGCGATGGAATCTGGCGGCAATCGTCGAAACGGGCACGCATGAGCGGAGATCTCTGACGATCCCGCGGAGGGTTCCACGGAAATCGAGCTGACCTGCTGAGTCGTCGGACTCGCCCGTGCATCGAGCGATCTCATAGCTGTCCTCAACTGATTCGTCGGCGCACATTTCCAGCTCCATCGCAGCCTGACCTTCAAAGCTCACACACTCTCGCAGACCCGCGAGAGCGGCTACGGCGTCGAACAACCTCCCGCAACTGGAGGTCTCGGGAGCATTGACACTTTGGTCGATCATCCGTTTCAGCACCGGCCATGGCCGGACTCGCTGATCGTCGACAAAGGGGAGGTCAAGATCAATCCATTCATCACCAAACGTGTGATAGAGATACGCCACTGCCATCCTCCACGGCTCACGGGTTGCGCGATCTCCTCCAGGCATGGGGATGTACTGGAAGTGGGCTTTCCGCTCAAAGTGGTCGCGGGTGACAATCAGGAATTCCCCTCCCCAGAGTTTGCCATCCGTGCCATATCCCATCCCATCCAGGGCCACGCCGATCACCGGCTTTTCAACGCCATGTTCCGCCATGCAACTGGCGACGTGGGCGTGGTGGTGCTGCACGACGATCTTGGGCAAGTCGGTCTGATCGAAGGCATACTTGGTGGACAGGTAATCCGGGTGCAGGTCGTAGGCAATCGCCTCTGGCTCAAGGCGGAACAGCTTGCGGTAATGCTCGATGGACTCGTGATAGTAGTCCAGCGTCTCTACGTTCTGAAGATCCCCCACGTGGTGACTAAGGAACAGATAGTTGTCGCGCGTGAAGCAGAAAGTGCTTTTAAGCTCCGCCCCCACTGCCAGCAACGGACGCAAGGGACGGTCGATCCGGACGGGGAAGGGGGCGTAACCCCGAGAGCGGCGCAGGAACTGGAGCGGCAAGGGCTGTGAGTCCATGGAGTCCATGGTTGAGGGCTGCGCGGGGATCGTGAGGCATGAGTTGTGAGCTGGATAACAGCGTACCACGGAGTCATCGCACCGCTGCTCGATGTCACGACTGTGGAGCAGGAAGTAATCGACGATGGGGCCGAGCCGTTGCTTTGCCTCGTCGTTGGACCTGCACAGCGGCTCTTCCGAGAGGTTGCCACTGGTCATCACGAGAGCAAGGAGTCCAGGCTGGTGCAGCAACAGATGGTGCAATGGTGTGTAAGGGAGCATGACGCCGAGGTACTTGTTCCCCGGAGCCACCGCCTCCGCGATAGGCGAATCTGGTCGGCGTTTCAGGAGAACGATGGGAGCTGCAGGAGTGCGGAGGATTGTCTGTTCGTGGGAGCTTACCTCACAGAAGCGTTCGATGGACTCTACCGAAGCAGCCATCAACGCAAAGGGCTTCTCTTCCCTGCCTTTTCTGCGCCGTAGCTCGCGAACGGCCGCGTCGTTCTCGGCGTCGCAGGCCAGGTGAAATCCTCCCAGCCCTTTGATGGCGAGGAGCCTTCCGTCTTGGAGCAGACGGGCTGCTACGGCAACTGGATCACCGATGCAGTCACCGCACTCCGTGGCTGTCCCGCTCGGCTCAATCCACACGGCCGGCCCACAGGCCGGGCAAGCGTTTGGCTGCGCATGGTATCGACGATTGTCGAGGTCTTCGTATTCCCGCCGGCAGGCGTCGCACATTTCGAACTTGTGCATCGTTGTCTTCGCTCGATCATAGGGCAAGTCACTGAGAATGGTGAACCGGGGTCCACAGTGGGTACAGTTGGTGAAGGGATAATGAAACCGACGGTCGGTAGGGTCGAAGATCTCAGCCTGGCACTTCCCGCAAGTGGCGACGTCAGGAGAGACGAGGACGAACTCCCCGTCCTTCTCGACACTCTTGCGAATCGTGAAATCGTCGTAGCCGATCGGCGAGAGCCGTGTGACCTGCAAGCCGTCAATGACTGCCAGGGGAGGAGTTTCGTTTTGGAGGGACCGCAGGAAGCCCTCGACGCGCCCAGGCTCACCTTCGATTTCCAGCGTCACACCATCGGTCGCGTTCAGAACCCACCCCTTCATGCCGAACTCCCGTGCGAGTTGGTGTATGAAGGGTCGAAACCCGACACCTTGAACGATGCCTTTGATCTCTGCATGAGCCCGGGTTATCATGGATGCCTACACTGACAGGGTTGGCATAGAACCAGGCGACTGCCCCATTAACCGAGTGACTGGCGAAGGCGAGCAGAAGGGCCGACTCTCGCTAAAACAACCCGGTGATCTGTCCGTCATCCGTCAAGTCGATGGCTTCCGCAGCAGGTACGTTTGGCAAGCCGAACATGGTCAGGATTTCGCCTGCATAGACAATCAGGTAGCCCGCTCCGGAGGAAATGCGGAGGTCCCTGACGGTAACGTGGAAATCGCGAGGGCGACCTTTGCGCGTGGGATCGTCGGAGAGGGAGTTTTGCGTCTTGGCAAAGCAGATGGGAAGGTTGTCGTATCGCAACCTCTCGATGCGAGCGATCTCGCGTTCGGCCTGGGTGGTGTAGCGAACTTCGTTCGCGCCGTAGATTTTTGAGGCCACCGTCTCAATTTTCTCGCGCAAAGGTTGGTTCAAATCGTAGAGGAACTGACACTTCGGCTCATTCGTCTCGATCATCTCGACGACCCGCCGAGCAAGATCCTCTCCGCCTTTACCTCCCTGGGCCCAGATGTCCGCAACCTCCACCGGGATGTCTTCCGCTTTGCAGCGATTTATGACCGCCTCGGTTTCCTCGAGCGTATCGGTGATGAAATGGTTCAGGGCCACGGCGACGGGGAGACCAAAGGACCGCATGATGCTCACATGGTGTAGCAGGTTCTCCATGCCGGCAGCCACTCTCTCGGCTGAGGGTTGATCGAGATCCTGAAGGGCCAGCCCGCCATGCATTTTGAGGGCGCGA
>JACQGJ010000115.1 GCA_016199605.1 Armatimonadota bacterium
AAGTGCGGCAAGATGATTTGTCCGAAGTGCATGGTCAGCTCACCGGTCGGGCAACGATGCCGCGAGTGTGCCCGCGGCCCGCGAGTGGCAGCCTACGAGGTTCCGTGGTTTATCTACCTGGTCACAGTGCCCGTCGCTTTGGGGGCGGGTCTTGTAGCGGGATGGATCGGCGGAAGCATCGGTTTCTTTGTGTTCTTTGTAGCGCCGGCGATCGGGGGCTTCGTTGGTCAGGTGGTCTCTTTCGTGGCGAACAGAAAGCGAGGACCCGGGTTGGCTTTCGTCGCGGCGGGAGGCGTCATTGTGGGGGCCTTGTTGAGTCCGTTGCTCTCACTGCTCTCCTCCCCCGCCTCCGCCTTCGATCTTCCTCGGTTGGTCCTCGCCGCCTTGCTGAACCCTTTCCTCATCCTCTACGCCATTCTGGCCGCCTCAGCGGCGTATTGGAGGCTGAGGTAAAGGATGTGCTATCTGGCGCGAAGCTGCTCGAGGAGGGTGTCACTCTGTTTCCTGGGTGCGTTGTTGTGACGGCCTTGTTCGCTCACCAAACAACGTCTCCACCTTCCTGATTCTCACCTGACTCAACTGCCCCTCATCAAGGTGAAACGCGGCACGGAGCACTTCCGACGGCTTGCCGCGAACTCCCTCCCGATCCTTGAGCGTGATACGGAGTGTCGTTGCGGGAGGATCCTCTGACGTCACGCCCTCGTTTGCTGCCAGGTCTGCCACCAACGGTCGAAGGTTCAAAGTCTGCTGGCTTCCATCTTTTTTCCGACGGTCCACCCACACCTCCGTCAGTCGCAGGAACTCGTCGACAGATTCATGGATACCGTTGTCAGGGAGGTCCACTTCGAAGATTCCCCCGGAGACCTGACCCATCAGGGAATCCTCCCCGATCGAAATCTGGTCGGCCTCCAGGATCTCAAATCCCTCCGGTAAGACACCGTTCATGGCAAGGATGAACTCCTGCGGATCCATCGGCTTCCTAAGGGACACATCCGCCCATTCGCTCTCACTTTCCATGCCCGTGGGCAGCGGCGTTCCAAAGGCCAGCTTGGGGCGTGAGTGAAATCCCTGCGTGTAGAAGACAGGAATCCGCGCCCGACGTATCGCCCTGACAAACATGTTCACCGTCTCCAGGTGCGACAGAAAACGCATCATTCCACGCCTGGCGAACCGGAAGCGCAGGCACCACAGCTCTGAGTGCTCGGGAGGTTGAGTCTGCGAGGGTCGTTGCCAGGTTGCCTCCTCCTTCCTGCCTTCGTGGCTGCGCTTCAGCATGTCCAGACATAGCGGCTTCACAGTATCGATGACACCGCACTGGTGGCATTTCTCCTGCCGGCAATCGGAGGCATGGAACATGTCCCGCGACCGTTTGTAATCCTCGACCAGCCAGCCCTTCTCCACGAGGATGTCGATGTGGTCCCACGGGAGGGGATCCTCGATTCGCCGTTCCCGCAACTCATGCTCGGGATTCGTCCCACATCGTTGAAACGCCTCCTCCCACTTGTCCCATCGCAGATGCTCCCCCCAGCCATCGAAGCGACAGCCCAGACTGTAGGCCTCCTGAAGCAGCGCTCCGACGCTCCGGTCGCCGCGGGAGATTACGCCTTCGAGATAGCTCGCCAACGCGTCGTGGCGTCCGAACTTCATTCCGAAGACCTTCAAATGCCGGCGCAGCAGATTCTGTTTGTGATGAGTTTCCTCCAGGTTGATCTGCCGGTCCCACTGGAAAGGGGTGTGGGGTTTCGGCACAAACGTAGAAACCCCCAGGTTGACCCGGGCACGCCGATTGACGGCTTTTGCGTTCTTGAGAACCTTTCGCGCCAGGTCGGCGATGGCAAAGACGTCCTCGTCTTCTTCCAGAGGCAATCCGATCATGAAGTAGAGCTTCACGACATCCCAGCCGCGGGAGAAGACTTCCCGAGTGGTCTCGACCAGTTCTTCTTCGGGGATGAATTTATTGATGAGGGCCCGCATCCGGTCGGTGGCCGCCTCGGGCGCGAAGGTCAGTCCCGTCTTGCGGCCCGTGTGCGCCATTTCGGAGAGGTCGATGGAATAGGAGTCCAGCCGCAGAGAGGGCAGCGACACCGAGGCCTTCCATTCGCTGGCCACCCGGGCAGACTGCTCCATCAGAACCTTCACCTTGCTGTAGTCGCATGTGCTCAGGCTGGACAGGGCGACTTCCTCGTAGCCGGTGCTGCACAGAGTTTCAGCCTCCAAACGTTGAAGCACATCCAGGTTCCGTTCCCGCACGGGACGAGTGACCATCCCCGCCTGGCAAAAACGACAACCTTGCGTGCAGCCCCGCAAGACCTCCAGCGACACACGATCATGGACCTGTTCGGTAAACGGGACGATGTAATCGCTGGGGTAAGGAGCGGCATTGAGATCCTTCACCAGTCGTTTGCGGATTTTCTGCGCCTCCGCAGGAGGAACCAGCGTACCGTCCGGCAGCGCGACCATGTCATAGAGAGCAGGCACGTACATGCCGTCGATGGCGGCGAGTCGGCGGAGTTGCTGATCGCGTGGCAGTCCGCGACTTTCACGCAGGGCTGCAACGAGGTCAAGAACGATGTCTTCGCCGTCTCCGATAACGAACCCATCGATGAAATCCGCCAGCGGTTCGGGGTTAAAGACGCACGGCCCTCCCGCGATGACGATCGGATGACCGTCCTCGCGATTGTCCGCTCGCAGCGGAATCCCGCCCAGGTCCAGCATGTTGAGGATGTTCGTGTAGGTCAGTTCATACTGGAGCGTGAACCCGACACAGTCGAACTGGTTCAGAGGGGTTTTGCTTTCAACGGCAAAGAGAGGCAACGCCCGCGCGCGGAGTCTCTCCTCCAAATCGGGAGCGGGGGCGTACACTCGCTCGGCCCACACGCCGGGCTGACGATTGAGGATCGAATAGAGGATCAGAATCCCCAGATTGCCAAGCCCCAGATCGTACATGTCGGGGAAGGCCAGAGCGATGCGAACATCGACTTCTGACGGGTCCTTATGGACGGAGTTGACTTCACAGCCGAGATACCGGCTGGGCTTTTGCACACTCGCCAGGAGGTGTTCGTAATTCCTGGCGCTGTTGACCTCAAAGCTTGAAGGCGGCGCGGGCCCCTTCAAGGAAGAATCCATGGACGGCATACACTGAAACCTCCTCGGCCCGACGAATCGAGCCGTACGCGGATCGCACCCTCAACCTGCATGGGTGCGCGAACATGATAGCATGAGCGCAAAACGGGATCAAACGTGGCTTGTTCTTCCAGACCCGTCCCCGAAGGACACTAACTCCATGCTACTTTCGCCAGCCTGTCAAGATCAAAGGCTCCATAGTGTGCATTATCCAAAGTGAGGTTTGC
>JACQGJ010000117.1 GCA_016199605.1 Armatimonadota bacterium
ACAAAGAGCCGAGGATACGCGCCCTACTCGAGGTCACACGAGAGTCGAGCCTGAGATGAAGGGAGACCGCAGAACACCCATGTCCTCTGAAAGGCCGAACCTGCTCTTCATACTTCTGGACACCGCGCGACCGGACGCCTACGGCGCCTATGGCGGCCCTTGCCAGACACCTCATCTCGATCGACTGGCCTCCGAAGGAGTTCGGTTCACCAACGCCTTTTGCGCCTCACCAATCTGTCATCCGGCGCGAGCGAGCCTCTACACCGGTTTGTATCCCCATGCCCATGGAATGATCGCGAACCGCTGCGGACGAGGGGCTTACCCCTATCGGATTTTCGATGGGGTTCCCTCATACATAGAGCTGCTTGCCGACGCTGGCTACCGTTGCGGTTACGCGGGGCAGGGGCATGTTGATGTTCGAGGCTTTCACGATGACCGCTCTCTCCCCACGGCCCAGTACCACCAGTGGCTGCGGGAGCGCGGCTTTTCCGAGGGGCCGATGCTCACCCGCAAGTTCCAGTCCTGTGGCCGCACCCCCTATCCTCTGGACCTCGCGCGGGACACGCAATTCGCCACGGCGGCTGTCGAATTGTTGCGGGAATACGCAGATCTGCGGCAGCCCTGGTTCCTCCAGTGCGACTTTGACGGTCCGCATCCGCCATGCTACGTGCCGCGTCCTTACGACACGATGTATGATCCCGGGGCGATTCCTCTTCCGCCGAACCTGAGGGACCCTCTGACGGACAAGCCTCCGACGCACCTCCACTACCGGCGCGCTCAAAGCGGCGGAGAATGGGGTGACGACGAGTGGAAAGTATTCCTGGCGCACTACTTCGGCATGATAACAATGATCGATGAGTTGGTCGGTCGTGTGCTCGACGAGCTGGAGGCTCTCGGGCTTGCGGAGAACACGGTCGTCGTCTTTTCGAGCGATCACGGCGGCTTCGTTGGAGGGCATGGATTGCTGTATCACGGGTCTCCGGCCTTGTTTGATGAGGGGGTGCGAGTTCCGTTGGTCCTGCGCGGCCCCCGACGATTGGGGCTCGTGAGTCCGGCGGCTTCGGGAATCAGAGAGGAGCTTGTCTCTCACGTGGACTTGCTGCCAACCTTGCTGTCGATTGGAGGCGCCGCTTCACCTGACGGGTGCCACGGGCAGTCGCTGTTGCCGCTGCTGAGCAAGGAGCGGCGGAGGGGAGGACGGGAGGCCATCTACGCCGCGTACAACGGCGATGGCATCATCGGCTACACCACGCGTATGATCCGAACCGAAGACTGGAAGTATGTCTTCCATCCCTTCGCTTTCGATGAGTTGTACGATTTGCGGCACGACCCCCACGAAATGACGAACCTCGCAGAAGAGCCCTCTTCCTCGAGGCGATTGCGAGCCTCGCGTGCCCGTCTCGACGATATAATGAAAGAGATCGACGACCCCTTGCAGCGGAATGGACTGTGGAGATCACGACTCGGGTAGCGAGCGGAGGTGGGAGCGTGGATATTCTACATGACCATACTTGGACTATTCGCGGCGCAGCATACTTGCTTTGTCTGCTGTCCACGATGGCCTTGAAGGTTGCAGCCAGCGCCCAGGACGCCGGGCAGAGGGAGGACACACAGACCGTGATAGACCTTGGATCCCGACTTGAGTTGTTTGTGGACAGTTGGCTTCTGGATCAGATGAAGGGGGTGACTCTCCAAATGCACAGCCCTGTGCCTCGGGAGGTCGCCGTGACTTGTGAGGCTCCGTGGGAGGGACCTACCACCGGATTCGTCACCGTGATGAAGGACGAGGATCGATACCGAATGTACTTTCCCTCCGATCGCAGCGGTGTCAGCTACACCGCTTACGCCGAGAGCAACGATGGCATCACGTGGAGGAAGCCGAAGTTGGGGATTATCGAGTTTGACGGATCGAAGGACAACAACCTGATCTGGGCCGGCGAGGCGATACACAACTTCAACCCCTTCAAAGATGCGAACCCAGAGGCAACAGTGGAGGAACGCTACAAGTCCTTGGGCGGTGATCCGGCTTACGCCTTCGCGTCTTCCGACGGGATTCACTGGAAGAAGATGCAGGAAGCTCCGGTCATTGCCGAAGGGGCTTTCGATTCACAGAACCTTGCCTTCTGGGACTCCGTGCAGGGGAGGTACGTCGCGTACCTCGCGATTTCAAGAACGGGTTCCGCACCATTCGTCGAGCGACCTCACAGGACTTCCTGCACTGGTCACCCTCGCAGACTCTCGATTTCGGCGAGGCCCCCGAAGAGCACCTCTACACGAACGCTATCACTCCCTACTTTCGTGCTCCACATCTCTATGTTGGGTTGCCCATGCGATTCGTTCCGGCCCGCAAGTCTGTCGCCGCGCATCCGTACGAGGGAGTTTCGGACGGGGTCTTGATGACGAGTCGCGATGGTCTGCACTTTCGTCGGTTTCTCGAAGCCTTTATCCGGCCCGGCATCGGTGGGGAAAACTGGACGGACCGAACCAACATGCCAGCGTGGGGCATCGTGCCCACCGGACCCAGTGAGATATCTGTTTACTGGATTGAGCACTACCGTCATCCGAGCCTTCGAGTCCGCCGTGGCAGCTTGCGCACCGATGGGTTTGTCTCGGTCCACGCTGACTTCGCCGGAGGTGAGTTCGTCACCAAACCGTTCACCTTCTCCGGCAAGGAGTCGGCAATCAACTACTCGACCTCCGCCGCGGGCAGTGTTCGCATTGAGATCCAGGACGCGACCGAGCGGCCGCTGCCCGGTTTCGGACTCGACGAAGGAACCGAGATGTACGGAGATGAGATTGAGCGCGCGGTCGCGTGGCGGAACGGATCAGACCTGAGTCAATTGGCAGGAAAACCCGTCAGGCTGCGGTGTGTGATGAAGGATGCCGATCTCTATTCGATGCGCTTCAGAAGGTGAATAACTCTTCCCCAAGCTGAACCCGCGTCCCCTTTTCCATCGCCTCATTCGCCTTTAGGGCCGCGACGGAGGATCGCAGTCCGTCGGAGACTGTGCTGGCAGGCTGCTTCCCCTCTTTGATGCACGAAACAAAATCTTCGAGCTCCCGTCGGAAGTCGCTCCGTGCAATCTCTGCCTTGACCGCCGCCTCTTCTTCCGGCTTCACGAGTCGAGTGGCGTTAGGGTCGAGGATAATGCCCTGTTCATCGCCGACCTGCTCCTTGTGGGCGAGTTCCTCCCATCCCATGTGAATGGCTTCCGGCTCTTTGAAGAGCAGACCTTTCTGCTGGCGGGAGATGCGGATGGCCCCGTCAGTCCCGATGTATTCATCGAACTCGCTCCAGTGGGTATTTGAGAGGATCGACGTGTAGACCATTTTGACCCCCGACGGATACTCGTAAATCACCTGCACGTTGTCATAGACTTCCCGGCCATCTTTCCACCGGTCAATGCCACCGATTCCCACAACCGACCTGGGGACTGATTTCGTGTACCAGTTCACAACGTCAATCTGGTGGCTCCCATATTCCGCCATCAGACCTCCGGAAGATTCTTTGTATAGCCTCCAGTTCACCAGCTTCTCCTGCTCGGGATTGGGGGCGGCTTTGCGCCAGCTTTCATTGCGGTGCCATTGAGACCGAACGTGGGTCATGTCACCAATCAACCCGTTCTTGATGAAATTGAGGGCGTGACGATACAGAGGGCTGCTGCGTCGCTGGTGACCGACTTGGAACACCTTGCCCGAATCGGACGCGGCCTTTGCCAGCTCTTTGCACTGGTCGACGGTGAGTCCCAGCGGAGGCTCGCAAAAGACGTGCTTGCCCGCCTTCAGCGACTCAAGGCACGCGGGGGTATGGAGGTGTAACGGTGTGGCGACAAGGACCGCCTGGATCGGTTTTTCCTGATCCAGCATCTTGCGGTAATCGTCATAGGTCGCCGCCTCCCCGGCGATCTCGGTGGCCTTCTTAATACTGGGAGCGTAAGGATCACAGATTGCGACTACCTGGGCGTTCTTCATTCCAGCCAGTTGTGTCAGCAGCTCACGCCCGTGAACACCGACCCCGATGACGCCGCACAGGAGGGACTCTCCTCCAGCCTGAGCGCGAGCGTTGTCTTCCTCCGCGAGCAACAACGAGAAAGCGGCCGCGGTAGCCGCGGCTTCCTTCATGAAATCACGTCGATTGATCTTAAGTCCTTCTGTCAAAGCTCCACTTCCTCATGAGTTGAATGGGCTGTGATCGACTCATGGCCAATCTGCCCGACGAATACAGTCCGTCCTTCCGGCGTCTCAAGGACCGCGGCCACTAGGGGATGGGTCTCACAGTATTGTGTGGCGCGAGACGCGCCGAGAACGTAGAACGCCGTTGACAGCGCGTCGCTGTCAGTTGCGGAAGGCGCCAGCACGGTTACCGAGGTGGCTGCGCGCGCCGGTTCTCCGAGTCGGGGGTCGAGGATGTGACCGAAACGCGTCTCCTCCGATTCGAACGACTGGTAGGTGTCGCTGGAAACGGACAGCGCCCGGTCGGTCAAGCTCACATACGCGCGACTCCCGCCGACCTTCTGTCCTCCTGGCAAGCTCACCTTCCACCCCGGTTGATCCGGTGGAATACCGAGCGCATACATCGTGCTTCCACCTCCGTGGAGCAGGGCTGATTCAACGCCCTTCTCCACCAGAAGGTCCACGGCGCGATCCACCGCGTAGCCTTTCCCGATAGCGCCCAGATCCAGGGCGACTCCCTCATGAGTAAAGGAAACGGTCCGATGCCTCTCTTCCAGTACAACATGGTGGAAGCCGCTGTTTTCAGTTGCTCGGGACAACTCCTCCGGTGTGGGCATTCGCCCCGTTCCTTCCTTGAATCCCCAGCAGGATTTCAGTGCTCCTGTGGCGATGTCAAAGGCGCCCTCTGTCTCCCGGTGAAACTCCTGTGCTCTCTGCAACAGGCGGAACAGACGAGGCTCGAGACGAACCGGCTCGTAAGCTGCCGCGGCGTTGATTCGGGAAAGGTCGCTGGTCGGGTTGAAGAGACTCAACTGCCGGTCCAGCCGTTCCACCTCTTCCATCGCTTCCTCAGCCGCCGACTGGAGGTACCTCGGATCGTCCCCGACCAGCGCGAACTCGAACACCGTACCCATCGCGTGGCGGGCAAGCTTGAAAAGCTGGGGCGTGGAGTGACTGGACACGGGTTCAGGTCAGCATTTCCTGCTTTTCCGGATCGAATCGCATGACCTTGCCCTCCCGGAACGAACGGGTGGACAGGTCAATAGCCACCATCGTTTTGTAGGCCAACTCCACGTCGCAGGCAGGCTTCTCCCTGGTGCGAATGCACTCGAGCCAGTTGTGGCGATGGTCTGCCTGACTGGCGCCGCGAGTGGGAACACGGAGGACTTCCCGTTCCTCGGCAAAGATGCGTTCGGGCTGCACGACGATGTCTCCGCCACTGAGCTGCATCGTCGCCTCGTGGCCGCGGACCACGACCGGCGTTCCCTGTTCATTGCACATCGAGGACATGCACACGACGCTGTGGTTCGAGGGGAAGTCCATGAGGACGTGGAAGGTGTCCGGGACCTCACGGTTCTTGTGAATGAAGATGCCCCCTCCCGACACAACCCGATTGGGAAACTCCGGACCGATTGCTTTGAATAACGCGTGCAGCACATGGGCGAACAGGTCGGTAGCGATGCCCCCGGAGTAGTCCCAATACTTGCGCCAGCGGAAGTACCGCTCCAGATCGAGGGGGCGTTTCGTCGCCGGCCCCAAGAAGGCGTCCCAGTCGAGGTTGTGCGGTCCCGCGTTCAGGTCAATCCCGTAGTAATCCCACTCCCCCTCTTTGGAGTTCCGGCAAATGCTGGTCTGGCTCCACACGAGCTTGCCAATCGCCCCGGAGGCGATCAGGTCGTGCGCCTTCTGCCAACGGTCCTCGGAACAGCCTTGAGAGCCTACCTGTAGAACTCGTCCGGTGCGCTGGACGGTGTGATAGACCTCCTTCGCCTCCTCCCAGGTGTGGGTCATGGGCTTCTCGCAATAGACGTCTTTGCCCGCTTCCAGGGCGTCGATGGTCATGCGTGAATGCCAGTGGTCGGGTGAGGCGATCAGCACGGCGTCGATGTCTTTGCGCTCGAGGAGTTTCCGATAATCATGGAACACTTCTCCGCCGCACCGAGCCTTGGCGCCTTCTTTCCGCGGTTCGTAGATGTCACAGACCGCCACCACGTTGAGGTTCTCTTCACCCTTTTCCGCCGCATTGCACATCCCGTCAAGATGGCCGTAACCCATGCCTCCCACGCCGATGACCCCGATGTTGATGCGGTCGTTTGCGCCCATCACCCGGGAAGGGAGCAGGCTTGCGCCCAGCCCGACAGTGGCAGCCGTGGCAGCAGCCGTTTTCACAAACTCCCGACGAGTGATCTCCTCATTCTTCATTGGTACTATCCCCTCTCTGCGGCTTTACGAATTCTGATCTCACTGCTCGAAAATCAATCTGCCTCTGTCTTGATCTTGAATTTCAACGGCCGGTTTGTGCGTTCGGTGATCCTGAGGCAGACGTTGTATCCGCCGCCACCGTTGGTCACCTTGAGGAGGAGCCGGTTGGCCCCTGCTCGCAGGTGCGCTTCAACCCGATCCTCATCCACGGTCAAGCCGCGGTCGACCAGTTTGTCGTGGATCAGGGCGCCGTTCAACCATAGGCGAATTCCGTCGTCGCTACCGGCCTTGAGATACACGTCCTGCTCTTTCTCGACATTTAACTCCACAAAACAGTACGCCGCGGCGTTTTCGTTGGGAGTGAGGAGACCTGCGAGGTCCAGGACGCCTTCGGAATCGGTCGAGCCTCCCTGCCATTTGATCTTGGTCTGCCCCGCAACATATTCCTTCTTCAGGTCGATCTCTTTCTCGGGGAAGTAGGACTCGGTCCACGCTGCACGGCCCTCGCCGAGAAACGGTCCCGCCACCCACCAGTAAGTAATGAAACCTCGGGGGGAAGAAAAGGCTACGCCCAACTCCTTCAGCCGACCCGCCAGCGCGTCAGACAGCGCTCCGGAGGAAAGGTCCAGGCACTTGAGGTAGACCTTTACCGCTTCCTCCTTCTTGCCGGAGGTTGCCAGGGAGTCGGCGATGGAGGCGGAGGCTTTGATTGCAGCCTCTCGCACGGCGCCCTTGTCTTTCATCAACGGCTCGAGCCTGCCAAGAGAGTCCGCGAGCCCGGATCGTCCGATACCGTCAATCGCCGTGATCCGGTCGGACTCGGTCGCGGCTCGACCCTCCACTTGCTGGAATACAGCATTGGCTTTCGTTTTGTCGCCTTTGGCAAGGAGACCGTTGGCGATCTCGAGGCAGGCCGTGACCGAGGCTTGCTTCACCTTGCCGGGGCCCTTCTCCCACGCACTGGCGATGGCGTCCAGTCCCGCGGCATCTCCGAGTCGTCCCAGGGCTTCCACCGCGGCGCACCGCACGCGTTCATTCGTTTCCCCCGCTGCCGATTCCAGCGCAGGAACCGCCGAACGATCCCCGCGCTCGCCCAGCGCCTCGATGGCGGCATACTGTAAA
>JACQGJ010000100.1 GCA_016199605.1 Armatimonadota bacterium
CAGTGCGCGGGAGGGCGAAGCTCCTGCTGAGCCAGGCGTTCGGCGGGAGCCTCACCCTCCCGTTGGCACTTTCATCCCGAGAAAAGGTGGATTTTCAACGGTGACGAGTATAGCAAAGCTTGTTGAGAAGGGGAAACTGCAGTTCACGATTCCGGTGCGCGACTGGATGGAGGCCGCCTGCCGGCAGCCTGGCATCGTGCTCCACGAACTGACGCCCGGCATTTGCCTTGACAGCACGCAACCCCCCGGGCAGTTTCATGGCGATCCGGCAGACCAGATCATTGTGGCCACTGCCAGGCATCTGGGTCTGCCTTTAGTCACCTCCGATAAACGAATTCGCTCCTACCAGGAGGTCACCACCATCTGGTGATTGGGACGCAAAGGAAACATTCCACACTTAGGTTTGGCGCACTTCCGGGGGCAGCAACATGGTTGAGCGTCCTCGTAGTGTTGTCCCAGGCCAGTACCAGCCCCTCTGGGCAGCCTCAGCAGCCGGCGACAGTTCCGAGGGTCTTGGGCAAAGGCACCGGTGGCGACGGAGCGTGGTCCTGCCACTCCGCCGCTCACTCGCCGACAACGGTCAACCTCGACGAGGCTGCCGGTCCCGAGGGGACGCCAGCCGCCATCGTGGAGTTCGCCTTCTCACCGGACAAATACAACTGGAACTGGGCCGACGTGGAGGTGGGCGGAGTCGAACCCGGTCACTTCAAGGCGGTGCGGCTCACTTACCGTACCCAAGTTGCGGCAGACTTCGCCCGGTTGAACCTCATGGTTTCTGAATCCTCCGGTGGGAGCTACTGGGCCCCAGGGGGCCTGCCCCTGTCGTTGGGACGCTTCCGGACTGTCACCATTGCCTTCGCCGCCTTGACCCTGACCCCGTGGTCGAAGGATGCGAACGGGAAACTCGATGCCCACCTCGTCCAGAACATATCCATCGGCCTCGAAACCGGTCGCGGAGGCAAGGGCCGACTGGTCATCTCCGACGTCGAGTTGGTGCCGGAAGGATGGTGAGATCACGCAGGAGGTGGAGGAGTATGCGAGCTGATCTGATCAAAGCCAATACACCAAAGAGGTCGCTCGGGAACGAATGACCGACTGGCTGGAAAGAGCAGAACCATGAAGAAGACCAATTTTGAAAGTTACCTCGCGGAACAGATGAAGGATCCGGAGTTTGCCGCTCGGTTTGAGCGAGCCAACGAAGACTGGGACATCGCCCTCCAACTCACCACCCTCCGCCAACAGGCCGGGCTTAGCCAGAAAGAGCTTGCCCGACGTGTCGGAACTTCGCAGCAGCAGATCAGCCGACTGGAATCCGCTAACTACGAGGGCCATTCGTTGAGCACGCTTCGACGCATCGCCCAGGTGCTGGATGCGAAAGTACGCGTCGTATTCGACACGGAGGACACAAGGAGCGGGATGAGTGTGGCCGAAAGCCGCGTTACATACCGGGCTCGGCGGGGTGGGAAAGAGAAAGCTCTTTAAGAGGAGCTTGGGAAAGTGGAAATGGTAGACAGGAGCGGGCTCAATATCTGTTAGAGACGCGAGAGTTGGGGCGGTTATGTGCGACAGAGAAGTTCGACAGAATCAGATCAAAGTTATCTGCAACTTGTCGAAGGTGGCAGCGGAAAGAGGTATCGACGTGTGGCTGACTGGAGGGTGGGCGATTGAGCTTCAAACTGATGTATCGCCGCGGGGCCATCACGATGTCGACTTTGCGGTCAGACAGGAGCATCTGGAAAGGTTTCACTCCCTGTTGGAGGAATGCGGCTCCATCGAGGATGACTCCAATGATTGTAATCGCGACCGACGCCGAAGATACATGCACGGTTCGGTGACAGTAGAAACAGCAGCAGTGAGATTCGATAGTGATCGCATCTATATGTCAGTTCCGCCCAATGGTTCATGGCTTCCGTGTCCCGTAGCTGAGCTGGGTGCAGAGAATTGCTGCAACCTGACGGGTGCCTCTATCCGATGCGCGGGAAAGGGTTTGCTGCTTCGTTCGAAATACTCAGGGCCACCAGACGGAAAAGGAGCAAAGGATATCGCTTCACTGGAGCAGCGCCTTACACCAGCCGAGATTGGGAGCGCAAAAGATGACGCCAGGACTTTGGGGCATTGCCCGATTGGTCCAACTGTGAATCCATGCCTGCGGGCGCTGTTTCATTCTTGACCGTGTATGCTGGGAACAATTCCCTGGCGGGTCCAGTCCAACGGAACCATGTTCGACAGATTACTCTCTGGAGGTGTGGGATGAAACAGTTAGTGGGATTGGTGGCGGGATTGTTGTTGTGCATGTTGGGAATGGTGCGGGCGGACACTTTCATTATTTCGCGGGATGGAAGCTTCCTCGGGAATCTGAACTGCAACAGGTACGATCCCAAGAGCGTCTCAAACCCCTACGGAACCTATGGGAGCCAGTACAGCCCACAATCGACAAACAACCCCTATGGCACATACGGCTCGCGCTATTCGACGTACTCTGCGACAAACCCGTACGCCACTCAGCCACCGATGGTCATTGAGAGCAACCAAGGTTACCTCGGGAACTATACGGCCAATCGCTACAACAACAGTGTCGCATCTCCCTGCAATCGTGGAGATACGACCTTGTATCCTTCGGTCGGTTGGAGTTCTCCGTTGACCCCTTGCGTTCCCAATCCGTTCTCCACCAAGCAGTGGTTCCCTGCGCGGTGACAATGGACACATCAAGGTCGCGTGTGTACTTCGACGAGGAGGAATGAACGATGACCGTTCGCAATGTCAGAAGTTTGCGCTTCGCCACAGTTCTGCTGGTCAACTTGAAGACCGTACGGGCCTACTGCGCGGTCAAACCAGAGCACGAGAAATTGGTGAAGGATGTTTCAACAAGGCTACTGGCAGTTGCCACGTCTCCGAAAGACTACGAGTGGCCACCGCTCTTCCTTGTCATCGACAAAGAGGAGGTGAACGCGTTTGCCGTTTCCTTGCCCCCAAAGGACAAGACGAAGCGCGTGCCTGGTATTGGCATCACCGGTGCGATGATGGAGAAGGTAGTGAACGGCGACGCTGATCTCCTTGCCATGTTGCTTGCAC
>JACQGJ010000101.1 GCA_016199605.1 Armatimonadota bacterium
GAGAAGGGCGAGATGAAGACGATCCTCATGGGCTGCTACGGCATCGGCGTCAGCCGCATCATCGCCGCCGCGGCGGAAGTGAGCCACGACGCGAAGGGGATTATCTGGCCACCGTCCCTCGCGCCGTTCACCGTCCACCTGCTCTTGCTCGATCCCAACGTGCCCGAGTTGTCGGCAGTCGCCGACAAGCTGTATGAGGACCTGCAAGCGGCAGGTTTCGAGGTTCTCTACGACGACCGCGATGAGCGGCCCGGCGTCAAGTTTGCCGACGCCGACCTGATCGGCATCCCGTATCACATCGTTGTGGGCAAGCGAACCAGGGAAAGCGGGCAAGTGGAGATTCAGAAGCGACAGGACAAGTCAAAGGTTTGCGTTGAGGTCGCGCAAACAGCAGAGGCGCTGCAAACACTCAGTGGAAGATCTGGTACGCCAGAACATGCCGGGTCCCTCCATAGATAGACCAAAGCGCGCCGGTAATGTAGTCACCCAGAATAAGCCCCATAAAGAACGGCACCGCCTTGCGGTAACCGTCGTTCCCCCCGTAGCGGAGAATCAAAGCCTTCGAGGCCCAGGCGAGAAGAAACGGGAACCAGGTCCAGATCAACCCCGGACCAATGCAGTAACCCAGCGGGTGGAAGGGCCACCAGAGGAACCGCATCTTCATCACGGCCAGGATCGACGTGAAGCCGATCGATCCTGCCACCGCGTACCAGCGATTCGGCTCCACCCGGAAGCCGTTCTTCAGAGCGTTGTCCAGCCAGCCGAAGGACTCGATCCCCGTCCACATCGCATATCCCTGGCATTTCCCGAGCGCCCCTTCGCGATACACGATGTGCAGAAACGCCCACATCGCGGAAGGGACGGCGACCAACACCGCGAGCAGCATCGGAAGAGCGAGTTGCCTGGTTGGAATCCGGTGTTCCTGGCCAATCTTGAAGGACTCCAGTTGCGCCGGCATGTGATGACTCCGGTTCAGCCTCCAGAACCAGTGACTCACCGAGGCCGCCGCGAGGTTGTGGGGGCCGAGCGTGCGGGAGTCGAACAGCATGAACAGATTCTTCGGCTCCAGGTCCCACACAGTGTGCTGGCCACCGGCCTCGGCGCGGGCACGAGTGATACAAAACGACAGCATGAAGTAGATCAGCACGGAAACAACCGCCGGGAGCAGGCTCATACCGGCGCGCATCCAGAACCAGATGAGGAAGGCGAGGCCTCCGGTCGCGCCGAGGAGAGCCCACCGATAGCGGAGGGGTTCATCGTCATCAGCCGCGGGTGGCGTGTGGGGAGGTTCGCGATCTGAGCAGGAAGCTGCGGGGGGCCCTCGTTTCAGCACTCCGGTACGCCACCACTTCAACACCCACGGTGGCAACGCCGTGGCGAAGACTTGCTTCAGATGACGCCGTGCTCCGTAGACAAGCATGGCGGCATACACGATCCACGCCCCGATGGCCTGTTCAGGATGGAACGGGTATCCGGGCAACCCCAGCTTTCCGGTCATAAACCCGAAAACGTACTGCATCCGCGCGAAGAGGTAGAAGAACCAGCAGGAGAAGGATACGTCCAGGGGAACGAGGAACCCCAAGCCGACGGCAAATGGGTAGAGAGAGAGAGGCTGGCCGTTGAGAACGCTGAGGGGTCGATCGACGATTTGGAGGAAACGAGCGCGAATCTGGATTCCCGGCACAACCGGGTACAACTGATGGAATCCATTGAGGAGATCGATGGCGGCGGCGAGTCCGAAACCGATCCACATTGCTCTCGAACGGAAGAAAGTTCTCGCTGCATCAGGCGCCGCCATCCTCAAAGGCAATTGAACGATGGGAAAGGTCAGCTTGATGTGCTCCAGCCACGCTTTGCGCAGGAGAACGTTCAGGCAGAACATGACAAAGAACGAGATCAGGACGAACGCCGTCCACCAGGCCAGGGGAGAAAACCACGGCAGAAGGATGCTGCGCCGGTACAGATCATTTCTACCCTCGAAGTACCCACGAAGGGTCTCATGGTTCCACACAAGTAAGTGCTTGGGCAGATGCGGGAACATGATCTTCTCCCATTGGTTGACACTTTCGGCGAACCACTCGGGCCATCCGATCATGCTCATCAGGTTGATGATATAGTCGTGTGTTGCAACGGTACACGAGAGGACAAGCATGATGTAGACCGTCAGCAGCTCCGCCGGCGTGAACGCGTATCGCGGCGTCCATCGCTTCAACACGAAGTTGAGCAGGACAAGGAAGAACAGGAAGAAGATCGGGGTCACGAAGAGAGGGTTGAGGCTGAGAATCAGGTACCATCTCAACTCCGCCACCATCATCCAGTAGGTGTTCAAGGGGACCAGCACCAGGCCGAGCAACACGGCGCGCCGCGAAACCAGCCGAGGAGGGCGAGGTACTCCTGTGTCTGTACTCGCCGGGAAAGAGAACGGACTTTTCATGTTCTTCCCCTCCGCCCAGCGCGGTCCATCGAGACCTCGGCGCGTTTGAGAAGCTCAAACGCTTCCGCGACTGAGGCTCGACCATGCTCCATTTCGTAGAGGGCGTGTTCCGCTTCCGTGAGTTGGTGTCCGAGAGAGCCTGCCACGGCACTGCTTCGTTGAAGGGCGGCGAGCCAATCTCGCAGCGTCTGCTCCGGGCGGGAGGCCAAGCGCAACCGCAACAGCAACTCCTCCGGCGTGACCACTCGCACAGAAGGTTCGAGCGATCCGGCGGCCCATTCGGCAGGTCGGTATCCTCTCGAAACGTCGGGGCGGTCTGATTCTTGCTGTTCCACTTCCTCGCTGTCGAGAGGTTCACCCGGTTGCGTTCGCCGAAACCATGACCAGCAGTGATCGACGATCCAGCAAAACCGATCCTCGGGTTTGGTGACAAGGCTCCCAGCCCATTCGTTGATGAGCCCCGCCATCCGCGCAGGGCCACCGTGCCGGGGTCTGCGAGCCTGGGCCCATAGCGCGAAACGCGCCGAGACAACCGGAACCTCTGTTCTCCGCCCCTTCGCCTTCACCCACAACACTTTCCCACTGCCGCCGGTGTAGTCATCATATTGAACTGCCAGCACACCCAACAGCCCCGGGATCTCTCTTGCATAGTCACCGTAGGACTTCAGGGCCCTCGGTGAATCCCAGTGCTGGTTGTTGACCATCAATGTTCTTACTCCGCCCGCCTTCATGTAGCGCCCGATCCGCGCTGCATGACCAGCCATGAGATCAGTGCCGGTTCTCTGGATTCCGAACTCGTCGGGATAGTAGTACCCTCCGCTGAGCAGAACGAAGTCATCGCGATCGGTCGCAGTGTCTCGGAGATACTCGAGGGTGTAGGGACACAACTGGGCGAGGTCCATCAGCGGGATCGTCCAGCCGAAGGGCATTGATCCCCGCTCCGGGCAGGCCCAGTACTGCTGGGCCGAACTACCCAGGCAGAAGTTGAGCATGAGCCACTGAACATTGTCGCCGTCGCTCAGAACGAAACTCACGAAGCGCGACCTATCGTCCCAGTCGAGGTCACTCAGCCGGACGCGCCTGTGGTTCGGGCGAAGCCTTTTCAGGGGATAGTCGAGTCCTGTCTTTCCCGCCGAAAGCACCGGCAGATTCGCGCACCAGTTCGTCGCCGTTTGGAAGGCCCCCCAACGACTGGAAGGCAACGTGAGTTGCGCCTCATCGCCGATCCCCCACCCCAAGACCGGCACGCCGGGCCTCAACCGAGCCAGGGCCTGATCGTATGTCGCGTTGGCTCGAGAAGCAACAAAGGCCCGGGCTGCGACTGCCAGGCTGCGGGTGAGGAAGTTCTTGGGGTCGTTCATGGAAAGCAGATCGCGAGAACATCGGTCGCCGTACTCCTTGAGGCACCGCGCCTCATCCCACTCCCGAACATCGGCAAGCATCCGTAGCCCCGCAGCCTCGGCCTTGCCGCGGAGTGACTCGTCTACCGCGATGCCGCTGAGTAACCCGGCGAGGGTCGTGGCGACGTTCGCCGAGGTATCGAGTTGGGCTGGCTCCGGGTTTCCGTGCCACGCGCGATTCGTGTGGTCGTACTGGTAGAGAATGTACCCTTTGACCACGCCTGCTTTGCGGTAGCGATCAACGAGGTCCCACACCGAATAGGTTCCATCAATCACTCGCGGTTTCGTCCACGCAACCAGGCGACGGAACCACTCCTCATACGACGGATTCGAGGTGAGCCCTGTCCAGAGGTATTCTCCCGTCCCCGTCTTCTGTGCATGGCGAGCAACCAGCCCGCTCAGGGTTTCCATCACGATGCCAACTTCCGGAGGCACCCCGTTGAGCGACTCGCTTCGGAGGATTAACCGGGGCGTTGGGAACCGTGGCCAGTATCTGTCCGGAAGTGCGGAAGACTCCGCGCCGACACTGCCTCCCATTGACAGGAGTATAAGAAGTGCGGGGAAAAGGGCTTTGCTGATAGTGTGATGAAGGTGAAGTCTACGGGTGGTCATGGCCGTTGGGAGGGTATTGTAGCAAATCGCGCGTGTTGATGCTATGATCTGCGCATGGAAAGGAGGTACAAACTCCATGAACGCTGCTGACGAACCCGTTTCGCGAACCCTCAGCAAGGAAGAGTTCAAACAACTGCCAGAAGTCCCACCGTTTTATGAGTTTGAGTTCGGGGAGGCGATCGAAATGCCCAAGCCACACCCGTGGCACAATCGCGTCATGGGGCTCCTGTGCGCGTTTCCTGCACGCTTCGTTGAGCGGTTGGGACTGGGGCTTGTTTTCATGGACGTTGACGTTGATCTGGCCCCCGGTCTCGGGTACGCACCGGACCTCCTGTTCATATCCAAAGAACGAGCCGGAATCTACGATCGCGAAACCGGCGAGATCACCGGCGCGCCTGATCTGGTCGTGGAAATCGTTTCACCAAGCTCTGGGGCGAGAGACCGTTTCCGCAAATTCAACAACTACCTCGCCGCCGGAGTCGAATGGTACTGGATCATCGACCCCAACGTCCTCGGAGTCGAGGAGTACCATCGACTTGGAGAACACTATGTCCGGACGGCTACTGTTGCTGAAGGAGAGGTCTTCCGGCCCGGAGTTTTCGAGGGCCTTGAAATCAACCTTGCAGAAATCGTCGGACCTCGGCTGTAAGCGCAATGAGCCTTCCTCCGAAAAGCCCCTCCCTATTGCTCCTCGTCCCATGTGCTGGTGCTGAGAATCACCGCGTTGTACGGTGGATTGGAGTTCACCGCCAGTAGATATAGTTGTCCCTTCACCGTCGCCGCGTAGTCCGACATGAAGTCTTCGCTCCCCTGGACGGGGAAGTCCAACCGCGAGAGCTTCCCGGTCTTGGGGTCGAAAACCGTCCAAGTGCCGAGGAAATGGTGAGGCTTGCCGTCGATTGAGTCGTTGCCGCCGACCCAGGTCGAGTGGCAACAGTAGATCAGTCCCCGGTGGACCCATCCTCCGCTCACGTAGCCGAACCACTCGCCGTAACCGGGAAGGGCAATTGGTTCTCCCCATTTGCCAGTCTTCGCGTTGAACGGCACGAGACGTCCGTTGAGATGATCGGAGAGGTAGAGGGTGTCACCGAAGACTTCGTCGGCAGGCGTGGGTGTCGCTTTCTCCAGAGGGCACTTCCACTGTCCGGTCCACTGGTCCACCCTCAAATCGAACCGCACAAGGTCATTGCCCGTGTAGGTGCTGCCCCAGATTTCCTTCCGCTTCCCCCCAAGGAACGTCATGTAGAGCGTACCTGACAGCGTGTAGGGGCAAGGATGGAAGGTCCCGGAGTGGCTTGTGGCGTTCCACTTGAGAATTCCCGGAGCGCGGGTGTCGTAGAAGTAAATCCACGGCGACCCCTTCGCGGCGAAACCACCGTACACCTCCGGGTTGGCGTGCGGGAAATCATACTGTTTCACCTGCTTCGTGTCCGACTCGTAGACCCACAACCGTGGCAGCGAAGGACAGCACAGGTGAACCTCGTGCCCGTGAGC
>JACQGJ010000106.1 GCA_016199605.1 Armatimonadota bacterium
AGTCACTGCGGAGGGATTGACTGATTCTGGTATACGTGTGAAAATCACCGTGCGTATGAGTAACCAGATCACAGGGGGGTGGAAACAATGGGATACAAGGATTCGCTGCAAGAGATTCTCACCAAGGATTTTTCCGAGGCGGACGAGGAAACCCGGCAGAAAACTGCCGAGGACCTGATTGACGTGTGCAGTATCGCGTGCGCGGCTCTGGCCCTGCAGCCGATCCCGCTGTTGGAATTGGCTATCATGCCAATCCAGGCGGGAATGGTTGTTGGACTGGGGCACATCTACGGTCACTCGATCACCCGGAAACGCGCGACGGAGATCATCACGGAGATTGCCGGCGCGGTGGGCTTGACCATCGTCGCTCGGCAGACAATGCTCATCCTGTCGAAGCTCATTCTTCCCGGTCTGGGAGGCTTTGTGGAAGCCCCCTACATCTTCGGAGTGACCCGCGGAATGGGCAAAGCCGCCATCCACTTCTTCCAGCACGCGGACCTCGACCTCGCTCAGATCAGC
This sequence comes from Armatimonadota bacterium, assembly GCA_016199605.1. Lineage (GTDB taxonomy): Bacteria > Armatimonadota > Abditibacteriia > CG2-30-59-28 > CG2-30-59-28 > JACQGJ01. The sequence continues at coordinate 520 of JACQGJ010000106.1, forward strand.
AACATCTTCAAACGGGCGCAGAAGGAGGGCGAGACGAGTTTTGATGCCAGTCGTGTTGAGGCGGAGGCGGAACAACAGAAGCAGGAACTGGAGAAGGATACCGTCTCTCGCCTGCAGCAATTGAAGGACCTGCGCGAGAAGGGGCTCATCCGCGAAGAGGAGTATGCGACCAAGCGCGCGGAGATCTTGGCGGCGATTTAGCTCCAAGACCGAGGCGCTGCACCAGCGTCATGCTCCAAGTCGCTTGAGTTGCTTTCAGTGAAGGCGACAGGGAACTGTGCGCACGAGATATCATCGGGACAGAACGTCTTCGTGCGTGAGGGATATGGGATTGGTGAGCCCGGTCCGGAAGACCCTACCTCTTAACTCATGGTGACGACGACTTCGGTCTCTCCCGGCGGGCAGATCACCAGAGCATAGTCGACACCGAAGTGGCGTTCGATGACAGGGACCGTCGCTACTCCGCCTACGGAGACTTGTGCGCTCTCGCCGCGCACCGGAACTTTCACGACCATCCCTTCATCGTACTGGCACCGCGCCAGGAAGCGGGTTTCCGCCTGGGTGAGGCTGACTTGGTCGAGGCTCGACCGCGTTCTCGCGTCCCACCATTCCCACAGAGCATCCGGCCCGAAGTATACCGGGCGCAAGGCGCGTTCCTGGGTGTACCGCAACAACTCGTCGATGGCTTCCCGGCAAGCAGGATACTTGGCGATGTAGATAGGGTGGAAGAAGAAGTTGATCGTGTAGTGGTAATCGGCGGCGAGGTCGAGAGCTTGGTGCAGCGTCTCGAAATCCGTCGCCTCCCCGAAGTAGCCAACTTCATACGCGGCGATCGGTAGACTGAGGAAATCGATCTTGCGATTTCTCTCTCTCCAGTCCTCATAGAAATAGTTGGGGTAAGCCGTGCCAAACGCAAAGCCAATTCGGTTGACCGGGTTGAGGGGCGGACTGGAGGCGCCGATGCGGGAGTTGTCGGCTCGTCCTCCCGCTTCCCGCATCCACTTCGCCGGCTCGTTCCAGCCACACCATCGGCACCAGTGATTGACCGTCGCAACGGGCTTCCGTCCGAAAGTCCGGACATACGCCTCGCACTGCCGCAGCACGTCGTCGCGCGTGAACCCGCAGGGATGGCTGAAACCGTCGATGAAGTTGTAGTGCAGCGAAGGCTCATGGCCGTTGGCGACGATGTGCTCATATTCAGGGACAGTTAATCCGAAAGTCCCATCAGGATAGGGCATGATGTTGATGTGATAGGGAAGATCCCTCGACCTCATGAAATCCGACGCGGCGATTTGCGTGCCGTCCTTTAGCCCTTCATCGTCACCGCCAAAGAACGCCAGGAAGTCGGCAACTTCTCCGTTGCTCGGAGGGATCTGATGGATCATGGGTACGCCAGCTTGATGCAGGAGGTTCTGCAACAGATACAGCAGCAGATCGGCGTAAGGGACCTCGTGGGACAGGTTGCCTGTAACGACTCCATCTGAAAACCGCATGTACCCATCCAGGTCATGGTCGCCCTCAATCGGTCGCCCCTTGTGAATGAGCCACAAGGTCTGCGCGAGATCGAAGCAGAAGTAGCAGGCGTGACCTGATCCCACAGCACAGTGGGTGATTGCGGCAAAGGAAGTCTCCGCACACCGGAGGTTTTCGAGAGAGGCAAGGGTCGTGGAGTGCTGCGCTACGACCTTCCTCACCGGGCCAAACACAGGCACCGGGTCTTTCTCAAACCGGGGTGAGTAGACTCCCGTGGTCAGGCAGTGGGGTTTCAAGCGCACGAGCGCGGTGGGGTGATACGGCGAGTCCGGCTCCGGTGTGACTGAGTTGAAAGTGTTTCCGAACAGAGGGTCCAAACCGGAGGGCGCCAATCCTATCAGTGTGCCGCCGGATTCAACCCAATCTGCAATCGTGTCTGCCACAGCGCCGAGGTCGATGCTCCGCGCGTCTCCCACAACGAGGACACAGAGAGATTGCAGCGATTCCTCAAAGGAGTCCAGTCGAATCGGAGACGCAGACGCCCCGAGCTGGTCGAGGATTTCCGGAATATAGGCGGACCAGTAGTTCTCGCCTCGCGAGTTCGTCGAAGCATGAGATTCCGGATCATAGAGATAACCAACTGTGCTCATCAGCAGTTCCTTTCTCCCACGGGGGCGGCCCGAAGCTCGATCCCTACGACAGCGCCTCAATCACCTCATGCAGCTTTTCCGCATTCTGCTGGTGCCACGAATCGTCGCCGAAGGTGCCCATTATCATCATACGTGGCACGATCTCCTCAGCAACGGGACACAACCCGTCGGGGTACTGGTTGTGAGTGCCGTGGTACAGCGGGCAGTCCAGCGGGCATCCTTTCGTGTATCCCAGCCGATTGGCGATCACGGGGTGTTGGTAGGCGGCCATGTTGGTGTAGCCGATGCTGACCGCGCATTCACGCTGTTGGAGAGCTTTCTGGAAAGTCTCCAGCGACAGGTCCCGTTTGTCACCCCAGAACGTTGAAGCCCACAGATGGAAGGTGTGAACGGCTTCGTCACCGGCGCGCTGCAACGAGATCCACTCGCAGCCTTTGACTGCCTCGTCGTAGAAGCTGGCCACTCTTTTCAGGTCCTCAATGTAGCCCCGCGCTCTCTCCAATTGCACGATGCCAATGGCCGCCGTCGCCTCTGTCATGCGGTAATTGAAGTGAAGGTCGTAGGCGACGCTGAGAAAAGTGGGAGCTCCCGCGTTCAGCGCCAGTCCATCGCGG
>JACQGJ010000107.1 GCA_016199605.1 Armatimonadota bacterium
CGAGAGCAGCACTTCCGGAGGATCGTCAGTAGACCGTCGGCGCTTTTGCTTGAGCCTTCCCCGAGGTTCGTACCGCAATAGAAGACGAGCCCCGACCCAATCTGCTTCGACACGATGCAGGTTTCCACTCCATCAAACGACCCCTCCTGTGTTACACCCTCGCCGTCGAGAACTGCGTAGCGGTGCGCGCCCCAGGCAAAACTGCCGTCCGATAGACGAACCGGAAAGTAGTGGCCGCCTGTTGTGCTGAGGTCCCTCAAAGCTGTTCGCACATCGTCGGGTGCAATGCTCTCGAAAGGTGGCGGTTCCGTTAGTCGCAAGTGGTAGGAAGAGGTGCTGTCAACCTCGTGGAAACCCCACGCCTGGGCGAGGCCACAGCCGGGCAGCACGCGGCTGTGACGTCCGGTTGTGCCGTTGTACCCACCGAGGTGCGCCTCGCACAGAAGGACGCCTCCCTCTCTGACCCACCGATCCAACGACGCAGCTTCCTCGTCCGTCAGGTAATAGCATGAGGGCATGATGAGGAGCTTCAACCCCGTTAGGTCGCCCGAGGTCAGCATCTGTTCTGACACGATGCAGAAGGGATAACTGTGCCAGTACAAGGTTTGGATGTAGGCTTCGACACTCGCGATCAGGGAGTCTAAAGAGTTATGCACGGCAAAGTGGAAGATCTCATTCTTGCGGCTCTTCCACATCCCGATCTCAGGTGGTCGAGGGTGCGCCTTCAGCAGATCCTCAGCATGAGGCGACAGCGTGGACCAGAAAGTTTGCACGGCTTTCGTGATCGGACGGTCGCTCCCATCCAGCTTGACGAGTCCCCACGCCGGCGACTCCGCGCCCAGAACCTCGGGGAGGAACTGCCAGAAGAGGAACCCTTTGATGCCAGCGCCGATCTGGGGGATGAAGTCGGCCAAGACGTCGGCCAGCTCGAGCCTTCGCTGGTGCATTCCGAGATAGCCGTGGTTCAGATGGCTTTCGACGTTGTAGCAGACCGTGCCTCGCGCCGCGGAGACGACCTGAGCCAGCGTGGCAGGCGTGCTGTTCATGCTCGCGGCAAAGACGTCGCACTTCTCCGCCAGGGCAAAATCGTCCGCGCAGGTGACCGAGCTGAAACACGTCATGACATTGGGAACGACGTGAAGATAGCAGGGATGCGCCGGGTCTCGCACTCCGGCCATATCCAGCCGCCAGGCAGCTTCCGCGGTCATGGTATCGAGATGAAACTCACGCCAGTCCACGAAGTCGGTAATCGTTCCGCCGTTGCGAGGGAGTTCAACCTGCTCCCAGGACTCATAGCACCTCCCCCATACCTCGTTCAGCCGCTCGATGCTGCGATACTTCGCTTCGAGCCACGCCACGAAGCCCTCCCGGCAATGACCGCAGTAACAGACCAGAGTGCGCACGTCCGGGACGCGCTGCTGGAACGCCTGTTCGGGCTCATTCCAGACATCCCACATCGACAGAGCTGGATGCTCCCGGAAATGGTCAAACACGGCCGCCATGAAATTTTGGCGATCCCGCAGCGCCCCGGGATGACGGTAGCAGGGCCCCGGGTGGCCGCCGATCGACCGGTGAGAAACCGCGTAAGGCTCGATAGGCTGACCGGACGCATTGATCTGCTTGGCGTCCGGATGCTTGTCGAAGAGCCAGAGAGGTGACATATCCAGAAGCGTGTTGAGGGTCACTGCGAGAGCGTTCTGATGCGCCAGGTCTATGAGAACGTCGAGGTCATCGAAGTAGAAGCGGTCTTCGCCCCGATGCGACCAGCGCCACTGGACAAAGAACTTCACCGCGTTGAACCCCAGGTCGCGCATACGTTTCAAGTCGCGCGCCCAGCAGTCCGGCTCCGGCGTAGGCGCCCGGTAGTATTGTGAACCGAAGATAAAAGGATAGCGATCCATGGTCTGTCCCCTTAACTCCACGCCTCGGTAATTCTGTAAAGCCATCTTGTCGTTTCGGAGTGCTGGAGTATTGGAGTGTTGGAGTGCCGCAACCCTGAACTGCCTGGCGATGCAATACTCCAATACTCCAATACTCCGGTACTCCAGCACTCCAGCACTCCACCGTCCTATCGCTCGTTTGCAGTGATTCCGAGATATCACGGCCACGGGAAGAACGGCGCCGGTTTGCGAATGATACTACAGATCACCGTCCATAGGACAGCCATGAAGAACTCTCCTAAAATCATCCCCAAAAATAATGGCCGCCCGTTCTGATAGACCTTCATTCCCCAGTAACGCAGCATCACGCTCTTGATGATCCAAGTCAGAAAGATGGGGAACCAGAACACGATGATTGTCCATGACCCGCACAAAGCGAACCCGATGGGGTACAGCGGCCACCAGTAGAACCGGGTGCGCATGATCGTCAGAAAAAGCGAGAACACGGCGCCCAGAGCGAAGTTGGCGGGCCGCCGCACGTCGTAGACATCCGGATTCTGAATTGCCCGCACCGAATCGTCAACCAGCATTCGTGCATTGCCGGTTCCATACTGATAGAGGGTCAGCATGGACTTCTTGTAGGGAAGATGCAGATGAACGAAGGGACCGAAGACCATGACGACGAAGACCGCCAGCATCATTGCGCCGAGAAGGTGACGCTTCCTGAGGTGCACCCGGTCTGCAATGCGCAGAGCGTCGAGGAAGGTACTGAACAAGTTGCCACGCAGGTCGCGCACGAAGGCGGCGTCGGGGTAGGCAAGGAGAGTGAGGTTCCGGCTGCCCAGAGCGTGCGCTGGACTGAACATGCGCACCACGTCGAGGGGGCGGAAGGAAGTCTCGCACATGATCATGCCAGCCTCGGCGACGCTGCGCGCCATGATCGTTCCCACCAGGAAGAGGTACACGACCATCTCCACGACCGCCAGCCACGGCGACATGCCTGCCGCAATGAGCCAGGCGATCGAGCCGCCGGTTCCGAGGGCGATTCCCAGCACGGCGAGCCGGTGGGGAACCAGCTCGTTGGAGTCATCAAGGGCCGGGTCGTCAACCAACACCTTCCGCAACACCGACTTCAGATGCGGCCAGCCCGAACGAACGAGGTAGGCGAACAGTACCACATACGCGCCCATGATCTGGTAGCCCATATACAGTCGCGTCGGATACATCGGCATCGCGTCGACCGGCTTGCCCAGCAATGAAACCATGAGGTCCTCGCCTCGCGAGAAGAGAAAGAAGAACCACAGACTGAACAGCAACTGGGTCGGCAGGAAATAGCAGAAGCCCATCGCGGCGAAGGACAGAAACAGGGTCGTGTAGGAGACGTCACTCCAGGGCTTGCTCGTGAAAAAGGGGTTCAGGGGTACCTGGAGTTTGATCTCGGGGATGGCAGGATACAACTGGTGCAAGCCGTTGGCGAGAAACACAAACGCGGGGATGCTGAAACCAATCCACATCAGGCGGTTGCGGAAGAAGCTGCGAAGCGAATCCTGATCGGCGAGCTCGAGGGGCAACTGTACGAGCGGGAAGGTCAACTTCTCGTTGTCGGCCCATTGTTTGCGTAAGAGAGAGGCCAGGCACCCCCACGTCATGAAGATACAGCACGCGAACACATACCAGGCAGTGAGGGGGACAACCCAGGGGAGCCACGGAATCCGGTTCCCCTTCCTGAGACCCTGAAAGTATTGCTCAATCACCGGCTGCGGTTTGGGGTTCTCGACACCGAAGGGGAACATCCATTGAGGCAGGTGCGGAAAGATCGTCGTCCCCCACCTGTTCTCCGGGCTTGCGTAGTAGGAGGTCATGGCGAGGGTGGGGATCAGTTTGCCCAACAGTCCCCGAGAACTCAACAGCGTCGCCACGACGATCATGCAGTAGACGACCGACATCTGCGCTGAGTCCAAGAAGCAGCGGGGGTTCAGTTTTCGGGCGAGTTGGTTCAGCCCGACAACAACAAGGAAGAGGCCGATGGCGGCGGGGGCGAACTGACAAATGCCGATCTGAATCTGGAGGACCAACTCGGCATAGGGGACGACGAGACAAGCGGCGATACAGCCAAGGACACCGACAATCAAAGTCACCGGAGAGATGCCGTGAAGCTTTTCCCGAGGATTTCCTGTTTGAATCACGCCGACCCTTTGTGGAAGCAGTTGGGAATTGGACCGTGCAATTCTACATCATGAGGCAGGGAACGACCAGTGCGGGCAGCGCCTCGGTGGAGGGACTGGTACCGTGGTCTGGGAACGATGTGCGTAGTGCCACGGCGGCTGACGATTGAGGCAGCCCCGCCGACCTGCTATAATCGCCCCAGTCAATTCACTGCACTTCGGTTGGTCCCGGTGTCACCGACACCAAAGGACCCAACGATGCTCTTGGAGGTAGCTCGTCCGCCATGCCCTTGATTCAAATACAGGTCCTCGAAGGTCTCGCAGAAGCAGTATTCGTGGCTCTCAGCAGTCAGCCAGAGGTCGCGAGGCACGTCGCAGACTGCCTGACACGAGCGGATCGCGCCGGGCATCCGTCGCACGGGGTGATTCGCGTCCTCCAGTATGCCAAAGAAATCCGTGAGGGCCGATTGGTCCCGACGGCTGCGCCCGTCCTTGAGGGCGAAACAGAGATCACCGCTCTCGTCGACGGTCGGTGCGCTTTCGGGCAGATCACCGCCAGCTTTGCCGTGCAGACCGCGTTGCAGAAGGCGCGCACTTCGCCTCTTGCTGCTGTGGGCACCAGGAACACGATGCACTTCGGACGACTGGGTGATTACGCGGAAACGGCGGCGCTCGAGGGTTGTATCGCGTTGATGTGGGGAAACGGCATGTTCCCCGGAGGGCGCGTTGCTCCCTTTGGTGGACGGAAGCCGGTCCTCGGCACCAACCCCATGGCGATGGCTGTCCCCCGTCGTGACGGTCCTCCCATCGTCTCGGACTTCTCTACTGCGTCCATCGCAGAAGGGAAGGTTCGCGTAGCTGCCGCGTCCGGGCAAGCGGTTCCTTCAGGTTGCCTCATTGACGCAGAGGGCAAGGAGACGACGGACCCCAGCGCCCTCTATAGGGGCGGAGCCTTGCTGACGTTCGGAGGCCACAAGGGCTTTGGGTTGAGCGTCTTGTGTGATGTCCTGGCAGGGCTGGTCACTGGCAATCGGGTTGCTGCCTCACCCGACTACGAACCTTCCAATGGGCTTTTTGTGATCCTCATCGATCCGGGGGCTTTCCGTTCCACCGAGGAGTACTACGACGGGTTGGAGGAATTCTGTCATTTGATCGAATCCGTCCCTCCGGCGGAAGGATTCAGCCGCGTGATGCTTCCCGGTGAGCCAGAACAGCTTTCATTGGAGACCAACAAGGATACTGTTTCCGTTGCCGATTCCACCTGGGAGGGACTGGTTGCTCTCGCCCAGGACCTCGGCCTTGAGGCATAAGACCCCAAACCTTGGGAGCCGACCATGCATGGTCTCCAAACCTTTCTTGCTTTTGCCTTTCTGAGTTCTTCCTCCTCCACGTTCTCCGCTCCACGTCTACAATCTTTTACAGTCAAGGAGTCTCTCAACCATCGTTGGGCCGATGAGTTGGTTCATTTTGACCTCCAGGTCCCGACCGAGGCTAAAAGGCTGGTTCTCACTGATGCGGCTGGCGCCCCTGTGCCGTGCCAGTTCACTGAGGTGCGCCGAGACGGTGGGAGCGAAGGAGCCGCCCACACCGCGGTCCTCGGTCTTCCCGACAACTACCCGAACGCAGAAGTTGTGCTGGACGGGAAGTCCGAGGA
>JACQGJ010000108.1 GCA_016199605.1 Armatimonadota bacterium
CGGATGGCGTCAGCCACCATTTCGCCGCTGACACCCTGAATCGGTTTCTCCATCGCCGGATAAACGTCAGTGATGATGACGTGGTCGGCGTCGCCAAACGCGCCGCCGAACTCTTCACACAGGTACTGGGTGCGAGAGTAGCGATGCGGCTGGAAAACGGCGATGATGCGTCTGTCGGTGGAGGCCCTGGCGGCCGCGAGGGTAGCTTTGACCTCGGAAGGATGGTGTGCGTAGTCGTCGACGACCCAAATGTTATCGACCATGCCAATCGTCTGCCACCGACGCTTGATTCCCTTGTATTGGGGCAGAGCCTCTGCGATACTTTCGAGCTCCACCCCGACCGCTTCGGTCATGATAAGGGTCGCGAGCGCATTGAGGACGTTGTGTTTCCCGGGTATGCTGAGACTGAACACCCCCAGAGATCGCCCCTTCTTCACCACGTGAAATGAAAGCCCGCCGTTCTTGTGCTCGATGTTCTCGGCGCGATAGTCAGCCTCGGGGCCCAGTCCGTAAGTGAGGAGGGGCGCCGCCAGGCCGGGCGTCAGGACCCGCTGGACATTCGGGCATTCCGCGCAAGCAACAAGCAAACCGTGTCCGGGAAGACGGGAGGCGAATTCCCGGAACGTCTCGATCAGACGATCTTCCGTCTTATAGAAGTCGAGATGGTCGATCTCGACGTTGGTGATCACGGCTCTCTCCGGTGCGAGGTTAAGCAGAGAGCCGTCGGACTCGTCTGCTTCCGCGACGAAAAACTCTCCCCTCCCGAGCTTCGCATTCCCTCCGATGTCGTTCAACTCTCCGCCGACTACGACGGTTGGATCAAACCCGGACCGTTCGAGGACCAGAGCGATCATGGAGGTAGTCGTGCTCTTGCCGTGGGTTCCGGCGATGGCGATGCCTCGCTGCCGGCGCATGAGGGCCGCGAGCATTTCCGAGCGATGAACGATGCGGGTGTTCTTTGCCCGGGCGCGCTGCAACTCGATATTGTCGTGAGGAACTGCGGAAGAGCAGACTACGAGGTCGGCTCCATTCACATTGGCCTGGTCGTGGCCAATGTGAATCTTCGCCCCGAGAGAAGCCAGATTCTCCGTGATCGGCGAACCTTTCAAGTCGGAGCCGGATACCTGATAACCAAGCTTGAGCAGCACTTTCGCGATGCCGCTCATGCCAATGCCGCTGATTCCGACAAAGTGGAAATTGTGAAGGTCTTCGGGAAGGTCGGGGACTGCGCCACAGTTCGTAACTTCCCGGACCAGTACCAAAGGATTCGTGTGCGACGATTCCGGCTGCATTGTTGAACCCCTCCCCGTTCTATCGGGTCAAGAGAGAATTGGCTGGCTGATCATCCATACTCGGGTTTGGGTGTGAGATCGCAAGGTCTGGCAGATGAACCCACGAGTGCGGGCGTTATTTTACACGGAATTGCACGGGAGTGCAACGAAACCGACGGTTTTTGTTTGGCTTTACCGTGTGACGTTGGGCGGGCTGTTCCCCTTGTGCTCTGCTTCTGCGAGTTGTTGGGCGAGAGCGCTCTGGAGGGTGACCCGAATGTTCTCGTCCTGCTCTTCCCCAAGCAGTTGTTCAAGGACGCGGACCTTTTCGCTGTTGGTGTCCAAACCAGGGTAGCCGCGTCTCTCTGGTTGTCTCGCGGAAAGCCGCGGTTCGTTCGGAGGAGGTGCTTGGGAAACCCGAGACGTCGAACCGGGGTCGGACACGGCCACGCGCTCACGCAGGTTGCGGATTCGTGGTTGAAGAAACCGTCCGACAAGCCCGGAAAGCGCGACGCTGGAGGTCACGACGACGACCAGCAACACGCCAATGGCTTTGAACAGTCGGAGCGGATCATCAAAGGGAGTGCTGTGGTAAATGTAGAGATGGGCCTTGATTCCGAGAAATATCGGCAACCCGACAAGCAGTGCCGCAGACATCAGCAAAGCGCCCAACAGCGAGAAGACGGCCTTCGCTCCGGGGGACAAGGGACCAAGGTTTGTTTCCACAGTCACGACGGCATTATAGCAGAGGGTCCCGGGGGTGGCAACCAGCATACCTGGGCACATCCCGCAATTGACATTCTCCCAGTCGCCGTCTATACTCGCTGGCAGTTCTCCCCGGAACGACAATTCAGGGCGAAAGGCGAGGCAACTGAACATTGGATACTGCAACAACCTCTGGTAACTCGATCATCGATTCCACCGTGGGTCCTCTGACCCTGAAGGAGCGCTTCCGCCGGTTGATGCACTTCCAGCCGGTGGACGAAGTCCCCAACTTCGAGTTCGGGTACTGGGCCGAAACGCTTCCTGCCTGGCACGAGCAAGGGCTTCCCCGGGAGATCGATGACGAAGGAAGGGCCTATGCCTACTTCGGCATAGAAAACTGGCGCGGGGTCCCGGTCAACACAGGCATGATCTCGGGGTTGGGACGCAGCCGCGTTCTTGAATCCAATGACCAGTATGAAATCGGATTGGATGACATCGGTACGAAGTACCAGATCAACAAAGTGGGACACAAGTCGATTCCCCATTACCTGGAGTTTCCCATCAAGACACGCGAAGACTTCGAGGCGTTTCGCGAGAAACTCGCTCCCGATCTGCCGGGGCGGTATCCCTCCGAAGAGAATTGGCAGGCTTACCTCGCTGACGTGAAGGCCGACGACCACCCGGTCTGCCTCGGAATCAGCAGCATGATCGGTACTCCCCGCAACTGGATGGGGTTTGAAACCTGCGCTCTCATGGTCCACGATGACCCCGGTTTTCTGGAGGATATGGTTGAGACCATGTGCGTCGTGGTGGAAAGGACCATCGGTCGGGCAGTGAAGGAAGTGCCCATTGATTTTGCCATGGGTTGGGAAGACATCTGCTTTAACAGCGGGCCGATTGTGGGCCGGAAGTTCTACCAGGAAGTGGTCGCTCCCCGCTACCGACGAATCGCCGACCTCCTGCACGCTCACGGGGTGGACGTGATCGGGGTGGATTGCGACGGCAATCTCGGCCCGATTTCCGACGTGATGGTCGAGGCGGGATACAACTTCTTCTTCCCCACCGAGGTCCGCGGGGGAACCGATCCCGTCGCCTTGCGTGAAAGGCATGGCAAGCAAGCCCTGTTCTCGGGCGGGGTGGACAAGCACGCGTTGCGAGAAGGCAAGGGAGCCATTGAGAAGGAACTGCTGCGACTCAAGCCGGTCGTTGATGAAGGCGGCTTCATTCCCCACGTGGATCATCGCTGCCCTGCTGATGTGGGTTACGAGGACTACCTGTTCTATCTCCGGCTGAAACGTGAGATCCTCGGCTGCGGCGGGCCGGAAGCCGAGGCGCTCCGGTAACATGTCAGCTTCCCTCGCCTCCATCTTCAATCCGGGCGGTCTTCTCTCGGGTGCTCTCCCGAGCTACGAATCCCGGCCCCAGCAACTGGAGATGGCCCAGGCGGTCGCGGACTGTATCCGCACGTCCAGCCACCTTCTCGTAGAAGCCGGCACCGGCACTGGCAAGAGTTTGGCCTATCTCGTTCCGTTCATTCTGTGGGCTGTCGAGAACGAGAAAAAGGTTCTCGTGGCAACCTACACCAAGACGCTCCAGCAGCAACTCGTTGAGAAAGATATCCCTTTGCTCCGGCGGGCGCTCGCAGTGGATTTTCGCCACGCACTGTGCCTCGGCACGCAGAACTACCTCTGCCCGCGACGGCTACGCCAGACGAAGGAGGTTGGTCTGTTCACCACTCGGAAGGAAGTGGAGCAGTTTCAGGCCCTCGGAAAGTGGGCGAAAGAAACCCACGCGGGGTTGGTCCGTGAGCTTGACTTCGAGCCTTCGCCAGGTCTCTGGGGACAGGTCAGCCGCGAGACCGATCTTTGCCTCGCGAAGGAGTGCCAGCTCTACGATGAGTCCTTCTATTGGAAAGCCCGGCGGCAACAGCAGAAAGCTCACATTCTGGTTGCCAACCATCACCTCTTCTTTGCCAATCTCACCGCCGCTGGGAACGTGCTACCCAGGTACGATGCAGTGGTGTTTGATGAGGCCCACAATCTCGAGGCGGTGGCGTCGGCCTATCTGGGTCTCGAGGTATCGAATCACTCGGTTCACTATCTGCTCGACCGAATCTGGGGCCGGAGGAGCGGAGGTCTCCTCAAGAGTCTGGGCGGTATTCCGGTAGAGGTTAAAGCTGAGGTTGAGTCCCTTGTCTCCGAATGCCGTGACGCGGTGGAAGACTTGTTCGAGAATGCCTGGCAACGTGTCGGGAACCGGTTCTCGGCAACCCGAGTTCGCGAGCGGGGCTTCGTAGCGAACGTGATGGAGCAACCTCTGCGGCGGCTGGTTCAGGAACTGAGGAGAAGCGTCAAGTGGGTCGCAGGACCAGCGGAAGGAAACGAACGGCTGGAGCCGACGACCTCTCCGAGCCTTGAGGATTCGGGTGAGTTTCAGGTGGAAGAACGAAAGGCTGAACTGGAGGCCTTCGTGGGGCGGATCGAGCAGTTGCAGTCGAACCTGACCTCGTTTCTGAGCCAGGAGGTGGAACGATCCGTGTACTGGGTCGAGGCGAGCGCCGGAGCGAGACAGACCCGCATCACTTTTCGCTCCGCGCCCTTTGACCTGTCGGAGTTGCTGCAAGCCAACCTGTTTGACGTCATGGCGCCCATCGTGCTCACCTCCGCGACCCTGACCCATGGCAATTCCTTTGGCTTCATGCAGCAGCGTCTTGGTCTTGAGAAAGCCACCACCGTCTCCGTTGGCTCCCCTTTCAACTTCCAAGAACAAGTCCTCCTGTATGTGGCCAACGACCTGCCCGAGCCGGGGCCCGGAAGGAGCGACGCCGAGCAAGCTGCCATCCAACGGGCGGCCGATCTGGTCCGGGCCAGCGGAGGGCGGGCCTTTGTGCTCTGCACGAGTCACCGCATGGTCCAGCAGTGCGCCGACCAGTTTGAGGAGCAACTCCCGCAGTACCGGCTCTTGCGCCAGGGGGACATGCCCAGGGACCGCCTGCTGGAGCTTTTCCACGAAGACGTGGGATCGGTGCTCGTGGGAACCAGCACTTTCTGGCAAGGAGTGGATGTGCCGGGGGAAGCTCTGGAGTGCGTGGTCATCGTGAAGCTTCCCTTTGCCGTGCCGGACGATCCTTTGGTGCAGGCAAGGATGGAGTTTCTCCAGTCGCAAGGATTGGATCCTTTCAGCGATTACCAAGTCCCGCAGGCGGTGTTGCAGTTGCGCCAGGGCTTCGGGCGGCTGATCCGGCACCGCAGCGATTTTGGGATGGTCGCCCTTTTGGATCCCCGTGTCGTCACGAAACGCTACGGCCGGGCCTTCCTTAACTCGTTGCCGGCGTGCCAGAGCACAAACTCTCTGGAGGAGGTCACCACCTTCTTCGCGAGACACCGTGCCGAACGGGGAAACGGCAACGCTCCCGGTGAATGACAGATTGGACCTCAGGGAAAGGCCCTCTCTCTTGAAGTCTTCAGGGGGTTCTGATACGATTGCCCACAGACCCACGAGGCTGGCAAGCGGGAATCGCCTAATGGGAAGTCCGAAGAGTGTGTCCTCATCCACACCGCAGATCAGGAGCTACACATGAAACTCCTCGTTACCGGCGGCGCCGGGTTCATTGGCAGCAACTTCATTCGGTACATGCTCAAGCACCATGACGACGTGGAGATCGTGGTGTTGGACAAACTGACTTACGCCGGGAACCTGGACAACCACCGGGGTCTCGAACAGGACGCCCGGTATCGGTTCGTTCGGGGCGATATATGCGACTCCGAAACTGTTGAGCCGCTCGCAGCAGATTGTCAGGCGATTGTGAACTTCGCGGCGGAGACGCACGTGGATCGCTCACTGCTCGAGCCGGGCGCGTTCATCACGACAGACGTCTACGGGACCTACATTCTCCTGGAGGCGGCAAGGAGGTTCCAGGTCCCCACCTTCATACAGATCTCGACGGACGAGGTTTACGGCAGCGTCGAAACCGGGTCCTCGGTCGAATCAGACGTCCTCGAACCTCGCAGCCCTTATTCGGCAAGTAAAGCGGGCGCGGAGATGATGGTGCGGGCCTACCACGTGAGCTATGGAGTCCCAGTCATCATCACTCGCGGGTCCAACAACTTCGGTCCCTACCAGTATCCGGAGAAACTGATTTCGCTCTTCTCCACTAACGCCCTCGACGACGAGCCCCTGCCGATCTATGGCGACGGCATGAATGTGCGGGATTGGATCTACGTAGAGGATCATTGCTCTGCCATCGACTTCCTGTTGACCCACGGCAAGCCGGGCGAGACCTACAACGTGGGCGGTGGGAATGAACGCACCAACCTCGAGGTCACCAAACTCATTCTCCGGTATCTGAACAAACCGGAAAGCCTGATTCAGTATATCTCCGACCGCCCGGGACATGATCGCCGCTACTCAATGAGTTGCTCCAAACTGCAATCTCTCGGTTGGAGACCCGAACACGGCTTTGAGGAATCTCTGGAGCAAACCGTTTGCTGGTATCGGGAAAACGAGGGCTGGTGGAGGAAGATCAAGTCCGGAGAGTTCGCGGATTACTACCGGAGGAACTACGCCGGGAGGCAATTGGACGAATCCCCTTGAAGTAATGCAAGGAAGCGGGATTTGTGCTGTGAAAGTGGAATTGCCAATCCCTCCGCTCCAGAGAATTGGGTGAAACGTGCGGGGATTAGTTGCTTTCACCAAGACCGTTGTGATATATTGCTTGACTGAACCTGAGTTTTTTGGAGGTCTTTCGTAATGAGCAGTTCGATTGAGTTCATTCTGCCCCATCCGTCGATTCCACTCTCCGGAGCTGTCAAGATCCACGGTGTCGTTTTCGTGTCCGGCCAGGTAGGCTTCAAACCTGGCACCAATGAAGTTGTGGAAGGTGGAGTGGAAGAGCAGACTCGCGCCACCCTCGAGAACGTCCGACTCGTGTTGGAGATGGCAGGCTCGTCAGTGAACCAGGTCCTTAAGACAACGGTGTTCCTTACGGACGTTCAAAACGACTTCGGAATCATGAATAAAATCTATTCCGAGTTCTTCGGCGAGCATCGCCCCGCGCGTTCCACCGTCGGAGTTGCCGCCTTGGCAAGGAAAGACCTCTTGGTGGAAATCGAGTGTGTCGCCCTGGCTGAATGAGGCAGGGAGGTGCAAACGACGACAACAGCGGACAGGCTTGACCAACATCCTTCTGTCTCAAACCGTGGTGAACTGACAAAATGGCGGTGGCAGACGTGTTTCTAAGAGTACCGAGATACATCGTTGTCCTTTGCGCAGTTCTTGTGCAACTGCTCAATGTGCTCCTTGATTGGCGGTTCGACGGAGTGACTCACTCCATAAGCGCCTATGCGATCCCCGTGATCGCCGTGGCCATGTTCCTGCAATACACGGAGTCGCTGCTCTTTACTGTCGGGACATCGCTTCTCTACATCATGGCCGGATACCACGACGGTATTTCCTTCGCACTTCCAGAAGCCATAGACCTCGTCTTCCTGTTCGTGGTGACGATGTTGATCGGCAAACTGATGGACGAGCACCGCAACGTCAGTCAGATGGCCATCAACGATCCATTGACGGGACTCTTCAACCGTGCCTTCCTGTTCAAACAGATCGAGAAGGAGCTGGACCGTGCTCACCGGTACGGTCGCGCCATGTCGCTGGTGATGGTCGACATCGACCATTTCAAACAATACAATGACACCTTCGGTCACCAGCAGGGCGACGTCGTTCTGCGAGAGGCGGCCTATATCCTGCGGTCCCATGTGCGGACTACCGACATCGTGGGCCGCTATGGGGGAGAGGAGTTCGGTGTCGTGCTGCCCGAGACTAATCTGGGGCAGGCTCGCGTTGTCGGCGAACGGCTGCGCACGGGCGTCGGTGAGCATTCGGCGAAGAGCAAGGGAATCCAAGGAACGATTCACATTTCCGCCGGGATCGCCACCTGCACTCCCGGGACGCGCACAGCAGAGGCGCTCGTAGAACAGGCCGATCAAGCCCTTTACGAAGCGAAGCACCGTGGTCGCAATCAGGTCGTCCTCTATACTCCCGGTATGGGCGAGGGCGCGGAGGAGATCGCGAAGGAACAGCCCGAGGAGTCGGGCCCCTCTACAACTCCTGCGAGTCCCACGACCGGTTAGATTCAACGAACTCGCTATAACGGGTTCATACCCAGCAAATCGCGTACGACCGCTCAAGTCGCAACTCCGGAGGGGGTCTGATTGCTGACGATAGGCATCATTGGAGGCACCGGTGTCCCCGACTTTGAGGGCCTGGAAGGCGCACTGCACAAACACATCACTTCCTACGGCGCCGCTCTCCTGAGAACCTACGACGTGGGGCGAGGCGCGGACACCCGTCGGATCATCTTCCTTTCCCGCCATGGCTTGGATCACAACGTCCCCCCGCACAGAATCAACTACAGGGCCAACATCGACGCCTTGAAGCGCATGGGTTGCACTGCCCTCCTGGCGACAGCCGCCGCGGGCAGTTTGCGCCGCGACTGGGAAGTGGGATCTCTCGTGCTTATCGACCAGTTCCTCGATTTCACAAAAGGCCGGACAGGCACCTTCTTTGAGCAGGGCCTCGACCAACCCATCCACGTCGACATGACCGAGCCTTACTGCGCGGATCTCCGGAGCCTGTTGCAGGGAACGGCCCGTTCGATGGCGATGGACCTGATTGAGGGCGGAACTTACGTCTGCGCTGAGGGACCGCGCTTTGAGACGGCGGCAGAGATTCGGATGATGGCGCAATTGGGCGGTGACCTAGTTGGCATGACGCAGGTCCCCGAAGTCGTGCTTGCCAGGGAGGCGGAGATGTGTTACGCCACCGTTGCCATCGTCACCAACCTCGCGGCTGGCCTTTCCCCGGCGCCCTTAACCCATGAAGAGGTCCTTGAGGTCATGCAACAGAAACTCCCGACGCTTAGCAAGCTGCTGTTCACCGCGGCACAAAGGTATGCCGGGAAGGATTGTCCTTGTCAGCGAGCATTGGAGGGATACTGACGAGCGAGGTCCCTATGAGCGCTGTGAAGACCATCGAGTGGAAGGACGGCAAAGTCCGCATGATCGACCAGACTTTGCTGCCGCGTGAGTTAACCTATCTCGACTGCGAATCGGTTGAGATGGTCGCGGAAGCTATCAGGTCGCTCCGGATCCGCGGCGCCCCTGCCATTGGCGTCGCGGCGGCCTACGGCATGGCCCTGTGCGCCGTTGTGTCTTCTTCCCCAACTGCCGGGGAGTTGAGGGATGAACTGTTGCTGGCTAAGGAGATCCTGGCCTCCACGCGCCCTACGGCCATAAACTTGTTTTGGGCGCTCGACCGAATGATGCGGAAAGCCTCCGCGTTGCAAGATGCGCCTCTGGAACAGATCAAGCGCGAACTGCTGGAAGAGGCTCACAGGATTTGCGACGACGACATCGCAGCCAACAGGCGAATGGGGGAGCTTGGAGCGAAGTTGCTGCCGGACCCGGCGACGGTGCTCACTCACTGCAACGCGGGCGCGCTGGCAACGGCAGGATACGGGACTGCTCTCGGAGTGGTACGAGCCGCGGTTGAAAGCGGCAAGAGGGTCCACGTGTATGCCGATGAAACCCGCCCGGTCCTTCAGGGCGCAAGGCTGACCGTCTGGGAGTTGATGCAGGACGGAATCCCAGTCACCTTGCTCACCGACAACATGGCCGCCCACTTGATGCGCCACCAGCGGATCGACTGCGTGATTGTCGGCGCTGACCGCATAGCCTCCAACGGAGACGTGGCAAACAAGATCGGGACTTACGGAGTCGCCGTGCTCGCGCGACATCATGGCATCCCTTTCTATGTCGCCGCTCCGGTATCGACAATTGACATGAACATCCTCTCCGGTGACTTCACCCCCATCGAACAGCGGGCCGCCAGCGAAGTGACGGCGCCGATGGGACTCCCCATCGCTCCCGAGGGAGCAGAAGCGATCAATCCCGCCTTTGACGTCACCCCCAAGGAGTTGGTGACGGCGATCATCACCGAGCAGGCGGTCGTGTACCCGCCCTATCTTCAGAACCTGAAGGGATGCTTGGAGCAGATCAGCGATGAGAGATGAGGAATCAGGAATGATGGGCGCGCCCACGGCGCTCCGCCGTTCGTGGAGGTTTTTTTGAGTAGCGTTTTAATCAGGAACGTCACCGCTGTGACGATGAATGAGGCCAGGGAGATTCTCGACCACGTTGACCTCCGGGTCGAGGGACAACGCATCGCGGCCATCACACCGACCGGGGAGGAGGCGCGGGCGGAGGCCCCCGACCGACCGCGAGCCAAACCCGGTACAGTGATCGACGGCGCCAACATGGTTGCGATTCCCGGCCTCATCAACGCTCACACCCACGCCGCTATGGTCCTGTTGAGAGGCTATGCCGATGACATGGCGCTGGAGCCGTGGCTGGAGGAGATGATCTGGCCGACGGAGAGCCGCATCGTGGCCGAGGATGTTTACTGGGGCACGATGCTCGCCACCGTCGAAATGCTGAAGTCGGGCACGACTACGTTGTGCGACATGTATCACTTCTTCGAGTCCGCGGCCCGAGCGATGAGGGATGCGAAGATCCGCGGGGTTCCTTCCGGTGTCCTCCTTGGTTTCTTGCCGGAGCCGGAGCGGCGCCTTCGACAGGCGATGGATTTCTGTAAGGAGTGGAACGGCGCCGCGGAAGGCCGGATCACCGTCATGCTCGCCCCGCACGCTCTCTATACGTGCAGCCGGGAGATCCTGGAGAAATTCGTCGAGGCGGCCGCCGACCTGGGGGTGAAGCTGCACACCCATCTTGCCGAGACGGAGGCCGAAGTGCGGCGTGTGCAGCAGGAGTATGGAAGGCATCCCGTCGAGGCCATGGATGAGATCGGGATGTTCGATGTCGGTCTCGTCGCGGCGCACTGCGTCCACGTCACCGACGAGCACATCGAGATCTTCCGTGAGAAAAAGGTCGGGGTCGCCCATAACCCAACCAGCAACATGAAGCTGGCGAGCGGCAGCGCCCCGGTGCAGAAGATGCTCCAGCGAGGCGTCACCGTCGGAGTGGCGACGGACGGCGCGGCGAGCAACAACAACCTCAGCATGGTTGAGGAAATGCACCTCGCGGCCTTGCTGGACAAGGTCTTCTCGAAAGACCCGACGGCTGTGTCCGCGTATTCCGCTCTGGAGATGGCGACCCGCAACGGAGCTCGCGCCCTCGGTCTGCAGGATCAGGTGGGGCAACTGAAAGAAGGCATGAAAGCGGACATCGTTCTGTTCGACTTTGACAAGCCGCATCTATGCCCGCGCCACAACGTCGTTTCGCACCTCGTCTACAGCGCGATGGGCAGTGACGTGGATACCGTCCTGGTGGACGGCGAGATTCTCTTGCACAAAGGGAAGCTCACCCAGCTCGACGAGCAGGAGATCATGGCAAGAGCCTCGGAAGCCGCACGGCGGATCACAACGGCAGAGTAAGGGCCTGTGAATTCGATGGCGGTGGTGAGGAAAGCAAGCCGTGTGTCGTGTGCGCCCTGAAGACTCGCATCACAGCAAAGGAAGCAGCCTCTTGTCGACGGTCGCGGATCTTTCTACCCCACCACCACTGACCTCCTCCGAGCGCCGAACCACGTTGATCCTCGTCACCGCTCTGCATGCGTTCACTCACCTCTATCCCTGTGCCCTGCTTCCGTTGTATCTTCTGATCAAGAAGGATCTACACCTTAGCGGAGTGGCTCCGGCAACGTTGCTGGTCAGCGTTATGTCGATGTTCTACTGTTTCTCCGGTCTGCCGCTTGGCCGGTTGGCTGACCGAGTGAGTCGGAAGAAGCTGTTGACGGTCGGATTGTTTTTTAACGGACTCGCCTACGTTTTCATCTCAGTTGCGCCCAACTATCTGACGGTTCTGCTGGGGTTGATAGGGGCAGGAATTGCCGGTGGCTTTTACCATCCTGCGGCAAGCGGCCTGGTCTTCGGGCTGTACCCGAAGAGCAAAGGCAAGGCGGTAGGACTGGCAGGAACGGGCGCGGCCTTTGGGTTCTTTCTCGGGCCTGCCTACGCGGGGTGGCGTGGGCAGATCGCCGGCTGGCGTGCGCCGTGCCTCGAACTGGGTCTTGCCGGAATGGTGGTGGCGATACTCTTCGCGTTCCTCGCCCGTGAAGTTCCTATCGTTCCCATCTCCTCAGAACAGACGCACGAGACCACCGCGGCGATACGAAAGATTCTGGGACGCATCGTGTGGATCGGTGTCGCTTTCAGCCTGCGGGATTTCGGCGGCATCGGCGTTGCGACTCTTACCTCTCTGTTCCTTCAGAACGTACACGATCTCAACAAGAGTCAAACCGGCTTCATCCTGGGACTGATGAGCCTGCCGGCGATCGTTGCCAATCCGCTGTTGGGCGTTCTTTCGGAGGGGCGGCACCGACTCCGTTGGCTGACCGGGTTGCTCGTCTTCAGCGGCGTGGGCGCGATGCTGATCCCGTGGATGCCCCGGGGAGGTGTGGTGCCCCTGCTGCTGTGCTACCAGTTCTTGCTGCTGGCCACTTACCCGGTTATGGAGAGCGCCTTTGCCGACGTGATCCCCGACGCCTTGCGAGGGCGAGTCTCCGGTGTGTACTTCACCGCCGCCGGTATCCTCGGCAACTTCGCCCCGTGGACGATGGGAAGAGTCACCGACTTGCTCAAACAATCCGCCCACGCCGCTCCTGCCTATATCCCGGCGTATGCAACGCTCGGTCTGGTCACTTTCATCAGCACGGTCGGCGTCCATCTGATCCACCGGCTCAAACACAGTTCGGCGGTGGAGGTCGTCGCCGAGGAACGGTCGACGTAGACCCCGAAATCCCCGCGGGAGTCTTGACCATTGTTTTCCCCCAGTGCGTCGCGGGCTGGGTACACACGCTGTCGTGCAGCGGTCTCAAGGTGGAATCGGTAATCGTTGGTAACATGGTGGCGATCAGTGCCAGCGCGCCAAGAA
>JACQGJ010000105.1 GCA_016199605.1 Armatimonadota bacterium
CCCGAAGGGGATTGCTTCGTCACTCCGTTCCTCGCAATGACATTTTCACCTTGCGTGGTGCGAAGCCGCGCATGGATGATTCCTCCTGAAATAGAATCACGAGGGACGAGTGTCGAGTGTGGAGCCTCTCGCTTCATGATAGGAGGCTCAGTGTTCCGCCTTACGCCTCATACGACTGGCGGATCTGTGCCTGTATCGACTCGATCCCGGTCCTCATGCAGATGATGTCGTTGGTCACGAAGAGCATGTCCACTCCCCGCTCCGTCCAGAAGGCCGCGTCCTGTGGACGAAGGACGCTGCCGACCAGCCTGCCTTGTTTCCTGGCGGAGGCGATGGCCCGTTCCGCCGCCTCGATCACAGAGGGATGATCGACGTGTCCGGTAACTCCCAAGGTCGCGGAGAGATCGCCCAACCCGAGGAAGATGGCGTCCAGCCCTGGCACACTGCAAATCTCGTCGGCCCGTTCTACCGCTTCCTTCGTTTCGATCTGGGCCATAAGACAAATCTCTTCGTTGATGCGACGCTGTGACTCGACCATGCTTTCGGTCATTCCGTAACGCACGGCACGTGAGGACCCGAAGGACCCGCGGAACCCCTCCGGGAAGTAACGCGCATACCCAACCAATTCCTCTACGACTTCGCGCGTGTTCGCCATGGGCAAATCAAGCAGATCCGGCCCGCATTCCGCGGCGCGGAGCACGTTCTCACGCGTTGAGTCCGGGATGCGGATCATGGTGAGCATCCCAATGCCGGACCCAAGGCGACAGAGGTTACCCGCCTCACGGAAGGACGTCGCCGCGTGCTCCATCTCGATCCAGAGGATGTCGAACCCCGCCATGCCAGCTATCTCGACGACTTCGGGAGATGCAGTGTAAACTGCGATCCCCAGCAAGGGCTTGCCGTCATTCATTGCCAGTCTTTCCTTAACGCGATTCATCTCTCGTATTCCTTTCCTTTTGAAGTGGTGAGAAGGTTTGATGCGAGGCTGGAGGTGTCAGGTCCGTCCCCCGCGGAACAAGCTTTGAATCAAAAAACGAAATCTGGATTACGTTCTGCGAAGTAGAAGGACCTGGAATTCCGGGTCGATCGTTTCGGCCATCACCTCCAATTCCGGAGTGTTGCGGAAAGAAGCGTGAAGCTCTGGGGCCCGCGCCATGATCGGCGCCCCTATCGCGCGCAACCCGACATTGATGAGGCACCGGCAGCAACCTTTGATCCCATGCTCCAGCTTCTGGAGTCCCCGGGCGTGAGGCGTGTAGTCCCCCCAGCCCTGAAGGTGAGTCAGCAGCAGGTAGCCCCCGGGGCGTAACAACTGAATGACGGTGCGACGGGCTTCTTCCACTGCCTCCGCTCCCGGTAGATAGTAGAGGACTTC
Organism: Armatimonadota bacterium; assembly: GCA_016199605.1. Taxonomy (GTDB): domain Bacteria; phylum Armatimonadota; class Abditibacteriia; order CG2-30-59-28; family CG2-30-59-28; genus JACQGJ01. Next base: position 1,376 of record JACQGJ010000105.1, read on the forward strand.
CATGATGGTGATCAGGTCGAACTGCGCCTCTCCGTGCAGACGCCGAACGTCCGCACACAGGAAGTTGACGTGCCGATTTTCGACGTTGCGACCGCGGGCCCGTTCCAGCGCAGTCGCGGACACATCCATCGCAAGCAGCGATTTACACCGCGGCGCGAGGAGGAGCGTGAACGCTCCTTCGCTGCACCCCACCTCCATGGCCTCGTAGGAACACCCCTCAGGCAGCAGCGCGAGAGTGGCGGCGTACTTGCGCTGCTCGTTCGGCTTCACCGTTACGTGCCATGGATCCGGCGCCGCCCGGTAGAGCGCCTCGAAGTGACGGCTGTCAAACGGCCAGGACCGCCCGATAATGGAACGAATCACCTGTGCAGCGACGCCGGCTTTGGTCAGGCGTTGCCCCGGGGTAATGGGTATCACAATTTGGACCTTCGCCAGAGAGAGTGCAGAGACCAGATTCCCAGGGGAATGGGAAGCCAGAACTCGATCAACCGAAAAGCCAGGACCGCCATGGTCGTCTCCTTTGCTGGCACGCCCAGCAAGGCGAGCACGCCGATCATCGATGCTTCTGTTGCGCCCAGGCCGGCGACAAAACCGGCCAACGAGCTGGTCAGGGCGCCCAGGACGTAGGCTACGATGAGCGTTCCCCAGGGAACCTGGACCCCGAAGCCCAGGAACACGAGATGGAGGGCCAAAAAGTTTGCCGCCCACCATGCGCCGGCGCATACGACTGCCAGCAATGCGGAACCGGGGTGTGATCGCAACTGTTGGATGGAAGAGGCGATGCCGGTCAGGAGCTCACCCATCTGCTCGACCCCTAAGAAGGGGCGTTTCAGCAACCTCATCCCGATACGATTGATGAAACCCGTGAGCCGGTGCAGGAGACTTGCGTCGTTGGGTTTTCGCACAAGAGCCGCGAGGACGACAACAAACGCTACGGCGACTGCAACGCTGGCGACCATGGCAGCCGTGAGGAGCGCACGCGGCACCCGTGTGTGTGCCCACAGATAAGTCAGACCCCCCCATAGGATGAAGAGGAGGCCCGTGTAGAACGCCGCCTCCGAGGCCACGAGCGTGGTGACTATTTCTTCCGGCTCAACGCCTCGACGCCTCCAGAAGTAGAAGCGAACCGCAGCGCCTGAAGCTCCTGCTGACGGCAGCACGCGGGCTGCGGCAAGACCGCCGAGAACGAGGAGGAACAACTCGCGAAGAGATTGCGGCTTCCGTTGGCCTGATAGAAGGGACTGGTACAGCAAAGCCCACGCCATCCACCCGGCGGTCATGACGCCACAGGCCAGCAGAACCGGACCCGGCGACGCTGCTCGGAGGGCCGCCCAGGCCTCGCGTTCGCCGATGAAAGCCATCGCCAGTACACACAGAGCCACGAAGATCAGGACCAACAGGATTAGCCTTCGTCCTGACAAGCGAGGAGCAAAGGTCTGTTCCTCGACGTCGGGCCCGTCGAGGACGGCGGAGTCCGTGGAACCGGATTGCTGTTCATGGTCGGACATACCAATGCTTATTCTTCCTCGACGGAGTGCTTCCTCTTTGCCCACATTACTTTCGATGCTATACTCGTTAAGGTTGAAAACGCCACGTTGTTGTGAGACAGTTGGACGCCTGCCCGCGGGGCAGGAGTCGAACCCGCCCGCCGTGGTAGGTTCGACTCCTGCCCCGCGGGCAGGCGTCCAACTGTCTCACAACAGAGGATTCTCCTCCTTAACGAGTATGCTATCACGTTGCTTATCCGTCTCTTGCAGCACTCCGCCTTCCCAACGAGGGGACGCAAGCCTGCAAAGCGCGAAAGGAGAAAACTGCGGATGCTGACTTCCCGTGAGAAGATCCCAGTTCTTGTGTTTGATGACCATGAGGCCGTTGCCGACCGCGTCGCGGGGGAGATCGTCGCCTTTGTGCAGAAGAGTGAGGCGGCAGGCGTACCGGCCGTCCTGGGGCTTGCCACCGGTTCCACGTCCCTTGGCGTCTATCGAAGGCTGATCGAGGCGCATCAGAACGGCGGGGTTTCTTTCCGGAACTGTGTCACCTTCAACCTCGACGAATACTACCCCATGTCGCCGGACTCCCTGCAAAGCCACCATCAGTTCATGTTCGCCAACCTGTTTGATTACCTCGACCTTCCCCGAGAGAGCATTCATCTTCTCCGGGGCGACCTCCTAAGAGAGAAAGCTCTCCAGCACTGCGAGGAGTATGAGCAAGCGATCCGCGAGGTCGGTGGAATAGGCTTGCAGATTCTCGGACTCGGCCGAATGGGTCACATCGGCTTCAACGAGCCAGGCTCTCTGCCGGGAACGCGTACTCGACTGATTCGCCTTGATGAGGTCACGCGCAAGGACGCCGCCGCGGATTTCTTCGGGGAAGGGAACGTTCCCGAAGAGGCCGTTTCGATGGGCGTCGGAACCCTCCTCGAGTCCAGGCGACTTCTGTTGGTCGCGACGGGGGAACACAAGGCAGCCATTCTCAGGCGAGCGGTGGAGGGAGACGTCGGCCCGGAGGTTGCCGCGAGTTACCTGCAGAACCACGCGGACGTAACCTTCTTTGTGGACCTGGCAGCGGCTCGGGAATTGACTCGCATCAAAACACCGTGGCTTGTGGAAGACCTCTACGACTGGGACCGCAGGGCCACTCAGCGGGCCGCGCTGTGGCTGTGCGACCTGAAGGACAAGTCGATACTCACCCTCCAGCGTCAGGACTACAGCGAGAACCGTCTGTTCGGTTTGCTCAAGAAATACGAAAGCGTCGATCACCTGAACCAGACGGTGTTCGACTGGGTCAGGCACAAGATCCACGAGCGCAAGCGGCTGTTCCGGAATAGGCGCTGTATCTGTTTCTCCCCGCACCCCGACGATGACGTGATCTCAATGGGAGGCACACTGCTCAAGCTGTCGAGGGTCGGAAACGAAATCACGGTCGCCTACATGACCAGTGGAAACATCGCGGTCTTCGATCATGACGTGTTGCGTCATCTCGACTTCATCCTGCTCACGATGGAGGACCTGGGATACGACAGCACCCAGTTCCGGGTCATCGCCGATCGGGTGCGTGACTTTCTTCAGACCAAAGAGCCCACGACGGTGGACCTCCCGGAGGTGCAGGTGATGAAGACGAATATCCGCCGCACGGAGGCCATTGCTGGGGCAGGGGTCCTCGGCATTCCGCCCCATCGCTGCCGCTTTCTCGATTTGCCGTTCTATCACACAGGGGAGGTCAGGAAGTCCCCGATCTCCGAGGAGGATGTTGGGATTCTCCTGCACCTGATGGAGGAGGTTCGGCCCGACGTAGTCTTCGTCGCCGGGGACCTCTCCGATCCCCACGGAACTCATAGCGTCTGCAAAGAGGCCATCTACCGAGCCCTCGATCGGTATTCCGGCGAGTCCCCGGAGGTCTGGCTCTATCGAGGCGCGTGGCAGGAGTGGGACGTGGACGAAGCCGATGTGCTCATTCCTCTCTCACACGACGAATTCTCCACCAAGCTCCAGGCGATCTTCAAACACGAATCTCAGAAAGACAGCGCCATGTTCCCCGGCGCCTGCGATGATCGGGAGTTCTGGGAACGAGTCCAGCAGCGGAACACGACCACCGCCCGCCTCCTGCACCAATTCGGGCTGCCGGAGTACTACGCCATGGAGGCGTTTGTGGTGGAGACCATGCACTCCTCGCCCTCAAGATTTCCACCCAACTTGTCCTAACTGCTATCCGCAGGCGCAGCATGATTCCGGTCCCTTCGGCCTATACATATATATAGTGGA
>JACQGJ010000109.1 GCA_016199605.1 Armatimonadota bacterium
GCGATCTCCTGTCGGGCAATCTGCGCCGAGAGTGTAGGAAAGAAGGCGATAGCCATCCCCTGGGCAAAAATGCCAAGCGGTATCTGCATCACCCGGTTGGCTCGGTCGAGAGCGCTGACCGCGCCTTTGAAGAGAAACGAGGCAAACCAGGCATTTATCAGCACGTCGACTTGCGGGAGGGCCAGACCCAGTATGACCGGCAACATCAGGATCCATACCCGTCGAACTCCGGGATGGCGATGATCGAAGCTCAGCCGGAAGACGACTCCGGCTTTGCGGATGGCCAGAAGCTGCATGAGAAAGTTGCCGACAAAGGCACCGCCCAACGCCCCCCATGCCAGTCCCTCGATCCCAAGGCGCGGCCCCAACAACAGCCCGCCACAGATGATTCCGACGTTATAAACGCACGGTCCCAGGCCCGGAATAAGGAACTTTTGCCGTGCGTAAAGCGTGCCCATCATCAGCCCGCCGAGAAAGAAGAATAGCTGAGAGGGCAGGATGATGCGCGTCAGGTGCGCGACCTTGTCCAACTCCCCCGGACTGAATCCGGGCGCTACCGCCCACGGCACGATCTCCCGAGCGAACACCTCGCCGACGACAATGAAGGAGGCAACGACCACCGTCATAATGGTGGCGATGACGCTGAAAACTTTCCAGGCCTCCTTTTCCTTGCCAGTCGAAAGATAGGAGGTGAACACCGGGATAAAGGAACTGCTGAGAGCACCCCCCGCGATCAGAAAGAAGAGGAGATCGGGAAGCTTGAAGGCCGCCACGTAGATGTCGGTATTGCGATTTTGACCGAACTGGTGGCTGATGACCATGTCGCGCACCAGCCCGAGGGCTCGGCTGAGAGAGATGGCGGCAACAGTGATCCCGGCCGCGCGGGCGACTGTTCGGTGGGTTGTGGTCACGAAGCCAGCCCCGGGAGGGCTGTAGTCAGCCCTGGAAGCAGGGCCCTCCAAGGTATTCCGGGTTGCAGCGGATAAGACATCATGCTATAATTCGCCCTGTCCAAAACGGTGACGTGATTTTAGCATAGAGTAAGGAGGGGTGTCCATTTGCAGCCAAACGAACTGCCGATGGACCTTTGCCCTACGTCACTCGAGATCCGCAATTCGGAGTTTGCAGAGGAGTGGTTTAGTGCCCAATTCACCATCAGCAAAAAAGGCCTTGCGCCAGAACGCGGTGCGTAATGGCCGCAACAAAGGCCGCCGGTCGAGTATGCGGACCCAGTTGAAGAAAGCGCTGGGAGCCCTTTCCTCGGGCAATCCCACGGCAGCCTTGCCCCTGGTCCGGGCAGCCGAGGGCAGTCTCGACAAGAATGCTCAGAACGGAATCCTGCACAGGAACGCGGCCGCGCGGCGCAAGTCCCGGCTGGTCAGAAAGTACAACGCCCTTCTCGCCAAACAACAGTAGGGGCCGTTCCAGCACGAACACAGGCCACTCCGACCTCGCGCCGGGGTGGCTTTTTGCTGGGTGAGTTGGATGGATCGTGAGGCTATGAAGCAGATGGCTCGCCGCGAGGTCCTGGAATACGCTCGCACTTTCTACAACAGCGACCTGGCTGAATGGATTGCTGTCGCCGGAGTGATGCGCTTGTCGACTTTCGAGCCGGCCGACCTTACAGTCGCGGACCTCGCCACAATCTACTCCTACATCGCCGACGACTACCGGGCCTGGGCCGTCGAAGGCAGTCCCCACCTCGACTGGGAAAACGATCCCAAGAGCGCGCAAGGCTTCTGCGACAAATGGAACGGCGGGAACCTGCTGCCGTAAGTCAATGAGGAGCAGAGGGTGTCAACTCCTCGATTGGGGCGGCCTGTCACCGCGTGGCGGGATAGCGGTCAGTCTTCGTAGTACTCGAGTCTTTTCCCGTTCTCCGTTACGAGATGGGAGAAATACTCGACAGCCTGCTGCAACGTTCGTTGCGCCTCCGCCGCATCAGCGCCAGCCGCGACAACGTCGACCGGCAGGTTGTGGTCGACACTTTCACGTAACGCCACGTAGGCTTTCAGATACGAGCCGGGAAACCTCTCCATGACCGACTGCATCAAAGGCGATACCTCCGACTCGTACATATTAACCAGCACTCGAAGCGAGGCGGACTTCGTCGCGTAATTCTCAGAGATGTACCTCGCGACGTACAGGGCAAAGAGGGCTTCCATCTCTTTCGGGGGGCCGGGCAGAATGAAGATGCAGGTCTTCTCCTGGCGTGCGAGGATGCAGGGCGCCCAACCCACCGGATTCTGCATCACTTCCGCACCCGATGGCACCGTGGCCATGTTGATAAGATTGGGTGTTAACTGGTCCCGGCTTGTCAGGTTCCTTCGTCGCATATAGTCCTGCAGCGTAGGCTCATGAACCGAAGCCGCAGTGCCCAGTATGGTTGACACACATTCCACCGTCACATCGTCGGGGGTTGGTCCCAAGCCACCGGTGCTGATGAGAATATCGGTTCCCCGCTGGATCGCGTCCTGAAGACAGCCGATGATGTCAGATACCTCGTCGGGAACGAGGGTGATCCGACGAACCTTGCCCCCAAGCTGGGCGACCTGCTGAGCAATCCAGTGGGAGTTCGTGTCTTGGATGCGTCCCATGACAAGCTCGGTGCCGATGGAAAAGATCTCGATCGTTGGAGTGTTCATCGCTGATTATGCGCCCCTTACCTTTCGCCTGATACGTGAAGCGGCCCGTCACGCCTCACCGGTTCTCACCACTCTTCACTCCTGAAGAACTCCAGCCACGCTCTCAGCTCCTGTCGCGCCTGCATGAGGTCAATGTTGGGAGTGCCGGGCTCGTATTCAAAGGAGACGTAGCCTGAGTAGCCGTACTCGTGCAATTGGGTCATCACCCAGCCCGGTGAGATCAGGGCGTCGCCCGGCCCGTGGTACTTGAGCTTTTCTTCTGCTGCGGATTCGCCCACCATGTTCTTCAGGTGTACGTGAACGATATGATCGGCGTAAACACGAAAGGCCGCCTGGTAATCCTCTCCATGGTGTGCGATATTGGCGGGATCATACAGGACCCCAAGGTTCTCGGAGCCGACCCGGTCAATGAGTTTCTGAACACAATCCGCATGGATTGTTACCATGCCGCCGTGGGTCTCCATCCCGATCCGCACCCCTTTCCCATCGGCATATTGCATAACTTCTCTCATGTAGGGCAGGACCATCTCGACAGTGGATGGGTCTTCGTTTCTGCCTGGAGCTACCCGAATCGCGGGAATCCCCATCTCGACTGCGAGATCGATGGTCTGTCTGGCCCATTCGAGGTCCTTCCGGCAAACTTCATGATCTGAATCCGTGAACTGAATCCCCGGATAGCTCGCAAGGAAACAGAACTCGACCTCTTGTTCAGCAGCAGTGGATTTCAGCCGAGCTTTTGACTCTTGGGTAGCCTCATGCGAAAGGTGTCCTTGGTTCCCGTAGTAAGGAGAGACCTGCCAAAGATCGACCCCATCGTAGCCGGCGGCCGCGATCTCCTGAACTGCCGACTCGGCCTCCAAGCTCCTCAACCCCAAGCTGCACGCAGCGAATCGCACCTCAGGGAATTTCATGGACACCTCCGTCGGGTGGGAAGGTTGGTGTGCATAACGCCCTACGCCTCCTCGACCTTTCCTGTCTCCAAAGAACGATTGGCAGCCAAAGTGACGGCGAGGGTCTTCGATGCGTCGGCGTAGGAAGACCGGACGAGGTTCTGGTCGTTGGCTTCTACCGCTTTGAGAAACTGCTCCACCTGCCGGAAGTAGCCCGTCTCAACCCCGGTGAATTCGATGACCTCTCCGCCAACGTTGCCCCGCAGTTGAGTATCCATCGTCAGGTGAAGGTAGAGATCGTCGCCGAAAAGCTCTGCCGCGAAGCCATCGTTCGCTCGGGCGACACACGTGCTGGTGACGTTACCGACCGCGCCGTTCAAGAAGTGGAGGTTGCACACCGTGACTTCCTCAAAGTCGGCGATGCCTTCCGAAGAGACGCCCTTCCTCCCGAAGGCCTGGACCGACTGCACTTCCCCCACCAGATATCGAAGGAGGTCGAAGACATGGGTCGATTGTTCCAGCATCTGCCCTCCGCTCAAAGAGAGCTTCCCCCACCACGGGTGACTGGCTCCCATGCGACACAGGAACCGGCCTACTCCCATCGCGAGAGAACGATCGCCTGCGACCTGTCGCGCTTTTTCGGTGATGTCGGAGTAACGCGCCATGTATCCGACTTGGTTAAGGACCCCAGCTTCCTGAATGGCGTCGCGGGTCCTCCGCACGAGGTCCCAGTCAAGCCCAATCGGTTTGGCCACGAAGAGGGCCGCTCCCGACCGAGCCGCATCGATGACTTCAGTCGTATGAAACCCCGGCGGAATGGCAACGAAGAGGACGTCCAGCTTCTCCTTTGCGAGCATCTCATGGTGATCCGTGTGGGGGGAAGCCTTCTCGAGTTCCGCGATCTCCTCAACTCGCTGCGGGTTAAGGTCACACACAGCGGCAACGGGTTTCCCCAACTTCCTCAAGCTCTCTCGATAGTTCCCTGCAATCCCACCAACGCCGATAAACCCAATCCGCATTAAAGCTCCTCCATTCAGGTCCCGGAAGTGAAGCAACGGCTTTCTTTCCCGGAGAGGTGTGTTACAATCCCACTCGGGTGCATCCCGGAATAACGGGTTGGCTGTAGGATAAAGCTCCAGCTTTGTCAGTCGCCCGTCGCATGATGCGGACGAGGGTAGACAAAGCTGGAGCTTTATCCTACGGCAACCTCGTCCCCGTTATTCCGGGATGCACCTATCCCACTCTGTAATATGTCGTTCAGGAAGGAATCCTGGCTTGTGTCCGGCTGCGTCATCTTACCAGATTCCTTTTGAGTCATCAAACAGAATGCCAAACCAGCAACATGAATTAGTTCTGAAATGGTGGAAAGCCAGACCGAACTGGGGGGACGTCATCAACCCGGTGCTTTTTGAGCTGATCTCCGGACGGCGTGCTGCCGGCCAGATTGGTGAACGCAATCCTCGGAAGCTGCCGAACTATATGATCGTTGGCAGCGTCTTGCGCTGGGCCGACGAGGAGAGCGTCGTGTGGGGTCCCGGCTTCCTGAAGGCGGAGGACCGCCTGCAATCTCGACCGAAGCAGTTGTGCGCGGTCCGTGGTCCTCTTTCACGAGAGATCATTCTCAGCCAGGGGATCGACTGCCCCGAGGTATACGGAGATCCAGCTCTCCTTTTTCCCCGGTTCTACCAACCTGACAAGACGGCTGAATTCCGCCTTGGGATCATCCCGCATTACGTGGACAAGAAGCACCCGTGGATCAGAAGGATGCGGTCGAGAGAGGGGGTGCTCGTCATTGACGTGCAGCGAGACGTTTACGGGTTTCTCGATGACGTCTGCCGATGCGCGGCGATCGTCTCAAGCTCGCTCCACGGTCTTGTTGCAGCAGACACCTATGGAGTGCCCTCTCTCCGAATTGAGTTGACGGACCGTGTCGTGGGCCAGGGATTCAAGTTCCAAGACTACTACCGATCAGTGGAGAAGGAGGATCAGTCCGTCCGCGTCGACTCCGAAACGTCCGTCGAAAGCCTCCTCAGCCAAATCCGCGCCTGTCCGATCAAGATCGACTTGGACAAGCTCTGGAACGCCTGTCCATTCAGAGCGAAGGATTGGTGAGCGTGGGAGGCCTGCCGTAGCAGCCCCCTCCCACGCTTCACCGCCGCCCGAGGCGACGCGTTGCCCGAGGCGACGAGTTGCCCGAGGCGACGCGGCTCATAATTCACCCGCCTCGGGTGTCAGGGCAGCGCCGGAAGACCCACGAATCCGTGACCCTCTCCCGCACTGCGCCATGGTTGTGTTGAGCCAGGAGACCCATGTCCCGAGACCCTATCCTCCGAACCCTGACGCCCCTCCGGGATTGACCGGAGCGGACGGCGCCGGCTGAGCGCTGGAGGCCTGGGTCATGGGAGGAATGATATCGGACAGGTTTACCGACACCGCTGACTCATTGGCCGTCAGAGAACCGCCCACGTCGCCATCCACCACCCTCTTGAGGAACTTCCCGGCGATGTACTTTTGGGCACCGTGAGAGGTGTCCGTGATCTGGAAGGCAGCAAATCCAACGATATGGTAGTACGAAGAGCCTCCGAAGCCGCCCGCCCAACCACTGCTCGGAGCCGGGGTCAGATTCGACTGCATGAAGTCCCGGGTGTAAATGTTGTCAAAGACCGGCAAGAAAACTACATCCCCTACCCGTGCGTGGGCCTCGTGGATCGTGGAATCCCGGACCCCCGGATCACCGTCGATAAAGTCGCCATCCAACCCTCCAGTGGAGCCGGCGTAGATTCGCTCGGAGAACTCCCCCTGCACCCAATTCTTGAGTTCCGCGGTGCTGTAATTGGGGTCCTCGGTGCGGCCGTTTGGGTCTATTGAGGAGTAAATGAAGTTGAAGTTGAGCCAACCACGTTGGCCGGAGACAGATTCTCCCGTCCAGGTGGTGGTCTTGTTTTCATCCCAGATTTTGAGCACGGTTCCGACGGTGGTGTTGTTGAGAACGTCATCGTCGATGGCAACAGGGAACAGGTTCTTGTTAAGTGAGCCTGTCGATCCTGCCTGTCCCACGGCTTCTGCGGAGGAAGTCTTGGCTTGGATCCCCAGGATACCTCCGAAGAAAGTCTTGTAGGTCGTTTGTGATCGAACGTAGACGCCTGTCGCCTGCGACGGCGGGGCCGAGCTCTCACCATAGGACGCCACGGAGCCGATCCTTTCCGTAGCGGTGACATACTCCACGTCGAGAGCCGAGGGTTCCCCGCCATTCTTGGCTACGTAACTTTCCACAGCGGACCGAACCGCTTCGTTCGTAGTTGCGCCCAGAGCGAGTTCCCGCGCCCCCGCCAGGGCGCCCGAGTCCGCTGCGTTTTGCATGCGTCTCCGCTGCATATACACGTTACCTCCGTCGATCGCTAATCCTGCAAAGCTCAGGATCACGATCAGACCGAAAGCAACCATCGGCAGCGTCTGACCTTTCTGAGACCTCACTGCCTTGATCTGCAACCGCTTCATTGAACCTCTCCCCTTTTGGCCTTCCACGGTTGCCTTTGAATTGAAGCCCACCCTCTTGCCTACGGATCCTTTTCGGACCGTCGGTTGCCGAATCTTGAGGTGGACCTCGGCGAACCGTTTTCGGAAACCCGGCTACCCAGGTTTCTCCTGGGCCCGTGGCTTTGCGTCCCCGCCTTGCGGATCGGGTTTGCCTTTGTCGGAAGGCGCTGACAGTTCGACTGTCAGGAGTTACGTGCCACAGTGGTTGCCCCATCCTCACAATCGCGGGTGAATTCACGGGAAGTGTTTTCTTCCTGCTTACATGTGAGTGAGTTGGTTGAACGGTCTTTCCACGGAACAGGTGTCTTTCCGGCCTCCGCGAGGGTATAATCCGGTGAAGTGGGGGAACAAATTGATAGGAGGTAAGGGCATGTCTGTCAACGACATGATGTTGTTGCTATTCTCGGCTGCAACCTGGGGCGGTTGGGCCTTCCTGACGAAGATCGCGTCGACCGAGCTGTCTTCCACAACGACCCAGGTTATGAGTTGGTCGGGAAGCGCCCTGGTTGTTTTAACACTATGCACCAAGGGGTTCGAGTTGCGCTTCACCCCGCCATACTACGCAGCGATTGTGGCAGGAATTCTTGTCGCCCTCGGGAACCTCTGTTACTTCAAAGCTTCGAGGCACGTGCCGGTTAGCATTGCCTATCCGATCGTCGCGCTGCACGTGCTGGTACCCGTGGTCCTGGGGGTTCTTCTACTGGGAGAAAAACTATCGCCGCAGAAGGGGCTTGGGATTGTTTGCGCCCTCGTGGCCATCCTGCTGTTGATTCGCAGTTAGGAGAGGACCGCCGGTTCAAAGCCCTCACCGCAAGGGCCTCCGCCCTGGCTGATGGGATACTCGACCACGTTCCCGTCGAAATCCAGCAGAGGGAAGTACCAGCGGGATACCTGGGTGGTTCCCTTCGGCATGTAATGGCAAATGAAGGACCGTCGCCACAGGTCTTTGGTGCGGTTGGGCGCGGAACCGTGAATGACGCTCCCGTTGAAAAACAACACGTCGCCCGGCCTCAGATTCACTGGGATTGGTTTCACCCCGTCAGGAGGGCGGACGAGGTGGGAGGTGAAGCTTTCCGAGTCCTCAGCCATCTCCGGGCATACGATGCTCATTTTGTGTGTTCCCGGTACCACGGAAAGCCCACCGTTTTCAGGTAAAGACGGGTCAATGGCCAGCCATGCCGCGACACACGTGCCGGGCTTCACTTCCAGGTAGAAGTTGTCCTGGTGCAGCGCCTGACCCCTGGCCCCAGGGGGCTTGAAGTAGAACATGCTCTGTGCAGCGATTGGCTCTTCCCCGAGCAGCACCCTCAACAGGAGGCGAATGCGGGAGTCAAGCAACGTCCGCATGGACAACTCGTCGTACCGGTGAGGCATCATCACCCGCGGGTATCGCTTCAGGGGATCGGAGGCGCCGTTTCCGTGCAAGTCCGGCTCCCAGTAACCTGGAATCGGTGTCCCCGCGACTCCGATCTCGTCAAATCTGTTCCTCAAGCCTTCTACTTCCTCGGACGAGAACAGATTCCGCACGATCATGTATCCCCTGTCCTCATAGCAGAACAACTGGTCTGCCGTCAACGCGATTGGCTTGTGGGTGTTTTTCATGGGTGAGTGGCGCTCCTGACTGGGCTGCTGAGAAAGGCTGTTCACCTGGCGCCAATTACGCCGGCGGAGGCGTCCAATTGCCGTAGACATTCCACTCCATCCCCTCCACCGCGGGACGGAGGCCGTTCACCATGATCCCCGGTCGTCCCATCGCCTGGCCGCCGACCTGGCGGTTGCGCGGATTCCTGAAACCCAGTCGAACGACCCGGCGGATCAGGGGGGAGTGGTTCACCGCCGAACCATGGATCGTGTGAATGCTGAACAAAACCACGTCTCCGGAGGCTGCCGGACAGGAAACGGCATCCTGAATCCGGTACCGCTCCGTGGGCAGATGCGGGGAGCTGTTCTGCGTGATATGTTCGAGGGGTCCCAGCTTATGGCTTCCCGCAAGGAACTTCAGACACCCATTGTTCTCGTCCGTCGTGTCGACGTGAACGATGGCGTCGAGGTACTGTCCATTCTCATGAGGATAGAAGGGATAGTCCTGGTGCATGGGGAAGGGCATGCCTCCGCCGCCGGTTTTTGCGTGAAGGGTGCTGTGGTGCAACTCGACTTCAGGCCCGATGAGGTCCGCCAGAGCCTCCACAAGGTTGCGGTTCATGGCAGCACGGGTCCATGCTTGCGAATAGTGGTGCAGCTCGTGAATATGCGTCAACTGGGCCTTCCGGTCTGCGTCCTCATCCTGCAAGTAGACTTTGCGCCACGGCCCCGTCCAGCCCTGGTTCGTGATCGCAAAGTTGTCCATGATGAAGCTCAACTCGTCGTCAAGTGCCTGCACCTCCACGGACGAGAAGACCTTCTCAAGACGAAGGTAGCTGTTCTCATTGAAGAATTCGATCTGTTCCTGGGAAAGCGACATGCCAATCACACCTTACGCGTCGGAGATTCCAAAGTCGGCGTTGGAGTCGTGGAGGTCCGGAGTGAGGGGAGGACCTACGATCCCGCATTCCGCCACACCATCCGTCCAGTTACCCGAAGGGCTAAGTTCGGCCCGCTATCTGCCGAACAATGATCCCCGAGACCCACGCCGCTATGTAAACCGCCTTGTATTCTGGCGTGCAAAGGCCCAGATGTAAACGGGATTTGACAGGTATCTTGCGCTGTTGGCAGTCTGCGCCCTGTTGACCGGAGAGCCGAGCGAGGGATGGGGTGATGAGGTCTACGCGGCGAGGTTCCGCAAGGCTTCACAGTAGGCATCGAACGCGGGCTGTCCGAACAGGACAAACCGCACTTCCCGGAGGTCCTGATGGGACTTCAGGTAATCCATGACTGTGGAAAGGGCAAGGCGAGCGGCCTCATCGATGGGGTAGCGGTAAGCGCCGGTGCTGATCGAGGGGAAGGCGACGGAGGTCACGCCGTTGGCAGAGGCGACTTCGAGACTTCGTCGGTAGCAGGAGGCGAGTTTCTCCGCTTCCCCCCGGCCTCCGCCTGAGTAGACGGGGCCGACAGTGTGGATCACGTATCTCGCCTTCAGCCGCCCTCCGCCGGTGATCTTCGCCTCGCCGGTCGGACAGCCGTTAAGCTTCCTGCACTCTTCGAGAATCTGGGGGCCGCCCTCGCGGTGGATCGTTCCGTCGACCCCTCCACCACCCAGCAAAGTGGTATTGGCTGCATTCACGATTGCTTCGGTGTCTTGCTGGGTGATGTCTCCCTCAAGCAGCTCAAGCGTTGATTGATTGATGGTAACTTGCATGGACTTCTCTCCTCCCTGTAAGAGCGTGTTGAGAAAGCCCCTTGTAGTAACGAATTCATTCGTTCGCCCCCCCCGACTGGGCGCAAATAGGGGGCGTAGAATGACTGAAGTCATTACTACAAGGCGTTTCGGAAGGCTTTTCCAACACGCTCTAATACTACAACCGCATTTGTCTTCGAGGGTGCATGGAAGTGCTCGGAAGCGGGA
>JACQGJ010000116.1 GCA_016199605.1 Armatimonadota bacterium
ATCAAGGACCAGAGCCTCAAACCCCTTGAGAAGAAGGAGGACATGCCCTGGAATTGCGATAGCCTGATTTTCGTGGTTTCCACTTTCGGCGCGACCAGAGGATCGGAGCGCTATCACCAGATCAAGAACGTCCAGACCTCCGCGGAACCGTTCTTCGGCTTCAGCTACTACACTCCCGCGACCGGGCCGCGCAAGTGGACGGCGCATTCGAGCTACGTCTCCCGCAAGACCGCAGACGGTTACGACATCGAAGCCTCTGTCGCCCTCGAGGACATCGGATACAAGCCCGCGACCGGCGACCGCGTGAAGATGGCCTTCATCCTGTCAGACCACGACGCGGATGGGAAATTCTCACAACTCATCCACGGTTTTGCCGACCGCATCGTGACCTCTCCCGTGAATTACTGGCTCGACTTGCGGTTCCGCGACACCAGCGACTGCGCGGGAGAGATCGTGCCGGCTCAGACAAGGCTGCTGGACGACACTGCCATTGAATTCGTCGGCGACATAAACGTTTTCAAAGATGGACTTCGTCTGAAGAGTGTGCAGATGAGGGATGCAGGTGGGAAGGTGGTGGCCAGTCTTCCCGCCGAAACGGTGTTGAAGACCGGCAAAGTGACTTGCTTCTCCGGCAGGTTCCAGGATGTCAAAGCCCCGCCTGGCAAATACCAGCTTCTCGCCGCCGTTGAAGAAGCCGGGAAGGCAAAAGACGCCACCGCCCCTGCGCTCTTCGAGATCATCGCCAGCAAGGAGACGACCCAGGGCGTCGTCGGCAAGCTGCCCGACCGTTACATTGTTCCCGATCCCTATCGCCACGCCTTCCCCTCCAATCCGTGGGGCTACCAGCAGCAGACCCTCACGAAAGATGACTACCTCAAGATGGTCAGGAAGGTCTACGACTTCGAGTATGCTTCCATCTACAGCAAAGGCGACAAGGCCGATGCCGGTATCCACGGATTCGGCTACTGCATGACGCCACTCGCTCTCTACAAGCAGAGCGGAGAAATCCAGTACCTCAAGACTACTCTGGCGCTGGTGCGGAATGCCTACGAAGCTATGAAGAAAACCGACGGCACCCCGTTCTGGATTGAACAGAACAAGATCGTCAATCTCCTTCTCGACGATCCCAACGTGGGCGAAGAGGACAGGAAATGGCTCAGGGACTTCATGCCTGCGACCGTATTGAAAGTGTGGGGGTCCTCGAAACCGGCGGAGTGGGGCGCATTTAACCGCGCGCTTCTCTGGGGTGGGCTGCTGGATATCGCGGGCAAGGTGTTGCCAAACCATCCAGACGTGACGAAGTGGAAGACCTACGCCGACCTCGAGTGGAATTCGTGGTGGCCCTACAGAGACCATGACGAGAACTCCTCCGATTACAACGCGGCGTCGTTCATGGATTACCTCGACTGGGCTGAGTTCCGCGATCCGGCAAATCTGAAAGATCCGGCAATCGCCAAGTGGGCGGAGCGCTACATGTATCAGGTGACGCCGTGCGGCGGATTCCCTGGATATGGCGACGCGTCCCCCTGGAACGCCTCCTGGTCTGCCTGGGTTCCGGTCTTCGAGCGGATGGCGACGATCACTCGTGACGGTCGCTTCAAGTGGGCGGCTCACCGGCTTCTCGAGTACGAAAACCGGCAGATGGACGACCTCTTCAGTTACCACATGGTCTACGACACCGCAGCGAAGGGTTGCGCCTGGGGTTACCTCTATGCGGATGACACGGTGGTGGAAGCCGCCCCCGACATGAGGTCGAAGCTGCTCACGCGGAAGAAGGTTTCCCCCGTGGACGACGTCATGAAGAAGGAGATGTTTGACAAGTACGGCATCACCGGGTTGTTCTACAAACTGTCCGAAGAAACCCAACCAGACAAGCTTCTCCTCCGCGCGGGCGGCGATCCCTTCGCACCATGCGGGATGATCGAGCTGTGCTCCAACGCCGGGCATCACATGTCCACCGTTCCCAACTTCAACAACTTCATGGACAAGCGGGCTGTGCTGCTGACCGATATTGGCTACTACGAAAAAGGACCGGAGTATCACAACGTTGTCTACATCGAAGACCTGACAGGGATTGCCCCCGAAGTTCCCGATGAGGTTGTCAAAGTGCCCTCCCTGCAAGTCGGTGCTCGCGCGACTTACGCGTCGATCACGGTTGAGAACTACAAGAACTGGCCGGTGACCAACGACCGCCGCCTCCTGTTCACCGACAGCGGTCTCGTGCTGGTGAAAGACTTCGTCACTTTCGTCGAGCCTTTCGTTTGTCGTGTGCGGCAGCAGTGGCAGACCCGCAACGTCGAGCCGAAAGGCGGCGAGAACTGGGTGAACACCTGCATTCCCCACGTGCTCATGAGCGGCCTCGGTCTCGGACGTGGTGTGCAGCGATGGAACAATCCCAACTGGGACCTGCTGATCTACTTCACCCCGCAACCGGGACGGGACTACGAAGTCTTCGACCGCTCGCTGGAGAACGAATGGCAGGCCGTTCCCTTGCGCGTCTCCCAGCGCTACCGCGGCCTGCCAGAGAAAGGCAAGCCGATTCACTTCACGACTCTGCTGTATCCGCACAAGCCGCAGTTGGAGGTGGAGGAGTTCGTCAAACGCATCACCGCACTTAAGGACACACCGGACATCACGGTGTTAAAAGTCGCCTTCGAGGACAAGCGAACGATTTACCTCGGCATCAACGATACCGGGACGCGCGTGGAAGCAGGAGACATCACCACCGATGCGCGAGTCTTCGTCTTTGAGGGTGATCCGACCACGCAACCCATGAAGCCGACCTATCTGCTGGCGCAGGAGGTCAGTGACTTCTCAGTTAGCGGCAAAGCGATTCATACGTCAGGGACGAAGACGAATGTTGACAAGAGCTTCTGAAATGGCGCGCTTCACCCTATGTTTCCTAGTTGTTGTCTCTCTGGTTGGGATGGGCGCAAACCCTCTCGCGGCAGAGACCACGACA
>JACQGJ010000006.1 GCA_016199605.1 Armatimonadota bacterium
CGTCTGGCATCCCGCGCTCCGACAGTCCGACAAACAGCGGAAAGTGGACTTCCCACAACCCGTATTTCTTGCTGTGGTTGTCCACGTCAAGGCTCCACAACGTCGTGTCCGACCCGGAAGGCAGTTCGACGTGAGCCGTTACGGACAGGGCCTCCGTTTCCTCGCCGACAGTAATCCCCTTCCAAGTCAGATCGATGACTTTCCTCCCCTTCCGGGAGGATTCCGCGACCTCGCAGATCGCGGGCTGAGTGTTGTCAAGAAGAAGTGGCGTCCCGTCGATGCCGTGCAACACCAGTCTCCACAGCAGCGGCTTGCCCGGCGTTTTGGTCATGTACTCATGGCCGGTTCGACGGCTGAACAGACTCACCACACCCAGACCATCTCTTGCACTCGCGAAACCAATCGACACAGCGTCGTTGCCCGCGGTGATGGGAGCTGAACGCGGCGCGTTGCGTTCGGGGGTTGACTCCGTTTCCGTGTTCGACCCCTTTACGGTTATGGTTGGTTCCCTGGCCAGCAATTCACGCACACGCTCCTGGTTTCGGGCGGGACCGATGTAGACAAGCGCCCGGAAATCAGCCGACCTCGCCGTAAAGGGCCCGATTGACTGCTGGACGTAGTTGTAGTATTCACTGACGCCGTCGTAGAGAGTGACAATCCCGTCGATGGAGAGCCCAAGGGCATCGTCTTCGTTCGCCATCATCGCCCACCGGTCGAGGGAATAGCCGCGGCTGGCGTCGGTGAAGGAGCCAGTTTGCGTTGGCTCACCCCCGGCCCACTTCGGATAGCAGTTGTCCTTGCGAGAAATCTGGAGGAAGTGCAGTTCACGCCAGGGATAGTCATCGTCGCGTTCGACGTGTGCGGTGACTTCGATGATGGGCGAGTAAGCGCGGTACCGATATCGGTAGGTGGCACGCGGATTGCCCGGCGCTCCCGTCGCCAGCGCTTTGGCCTCCACGATCACTTCGAGGGGACCGGACTCAACAATCCGAGCGGCGGACTTATCGTCGGCCCTCCAGGTGCGATATCCCGCCTTTGGCTCGAACAACCGGTCCTCAAACACGAACTGTGTATCTTCGACTCCCGACTGGTTGAAACGAATAGTGGTTGGGAATCCGCCATTCCCTGTCCTGGGATGTTCGACACGAAAGTAGGAGTTCCCAACGAAGAGACTGTCCGTCGTCTGCCTTACCGCCAGATCGGTGGCACCCATAGGCTCACCCTTCTCCGTGACGGAGGTGAAGGAACGCGTCACCCCCGGCTGGGTAATTCCAGGAAGGAGTAAGAGCAGCCCTTTATCGGTTCGTTGCCAGGGAACGGGACGGTGAGATTCGAGAATGGTACTCGTCCCCTTCGCACCGTCGGCGGGCATTGGCACGAAGGCAATGTGTTGCCAGAGAGGCTGAGCGCCATTTGTGATGCTGATTCGCGAGGCGGCGGGGAAGGACGCGTTCGACTGGAACACCAAGAGGAGGGGGATCACGAGCCGAGTTAGGTCGTGAGGCCCGGCCGAAGTCGTGACCTCCTCAATCGGCAACTTCCTCGTGGGTAATGTCCGGTTCCGTGTGGACCGTTTCTGTGAATCGCATAGACGGTTGCTCATTGAATCTCTAAACCTCCGAGTAAGCAATGGACCTCGCGCTAATTCCTGGTGTCATCGTTAACCTGCTCAGTCATAGACTCCGTATTTTCTGCAGGCCTCGAAGTACGCGAGGAGGTTGTCGGAAGGAGTTCCCTCGCGAAAGCTGTCGGAACTGCCAATGATGAACCCGCCGCCGGGTCTGGCGATCTCCATGGCCTCCCGCACCGTCTTCTCAACCAACTCGGGGGTGCCGTGTTTCACGACGTACAGCAAGTCCACGTAGCCCTTCAGGGTAGTCTTGTGCCCGATCTTCTGCTTGGCTTCCGCCAGATCGAAGTCGCCCACCGGCGGAGGAGTACACGTCTCCAGCACGTCCACTCCCGTATCGACGATCATCTCCATGGACCTGCGCAGCTTCCCGTCGTCGTAGTAGTCATAGTAAGCGCCGTAACTGTGAGTCATCGCCACGTGCTCGCGGATCTGGGGCAGAAACACCTCCTCAAAGAGGGCGGGAGACCAGCCCGAGGAAAGGGAGTTGAAGTACCAGCTTCCGAAGATGAACTCCGCTCCCCCCTCCAAAGCAGCTTTGATTTGATCCAGGGACCTTTGATGGAAGATCCCCAGTAGATCATCAAAGAACTGACGATCGTCAAAGTAATCCATCATCAGGTCCTGCATGTCTCTGGCATCCCCGGCGTTGTGGTCGAGGGCGCTGCGGACGCACACCATGAGGACGCCCCGGTCTTCGATCTGTCTCCTGTAGTCCTCCAGAAAATCAAAGTTGGTGTTGACCTTGTGCAAGATGTAGCGCAAGGCATCGAGGTCCTCAGGGCGCTTCACGAGGTGTTCCGTCTTGATGGGATTGGGCGTCACGCCATACTCGCGGCCACTCGGTGGAATCTTCGTCCTGTCTGAGAGAACACCGACTGGCGTATGAAAGGATCTCTCGACGACTGTGTAGTTTCCGTCCTGGTACTTGCGTTGTTCCACCCGGACCTCGGGCAGGTGGTACTCCTCAGGATAGGTATTCACGTAGTTCGGAGTGCCCTCGTCAACGATAAACATCGAGTCCATGTCGGGCAGCTTTTCCAACTCCATAGCAAGGGAGGAGTCGCCGCACTCCGCCGCAAGCCAGGCTCCCACCCGCGGGGAGATTGGAACCCGGTCGGGCTCCTCATGCCTGAGGGTCGTGAGAATCCTCTCTCGCCCCGTCATCGCAGGTCGGTTCATCGGTCTACCCCGTTAACCCAGTCTCACCGGCTTCCCTGTTCGTACGGACTCTTCCTGGGCGCAGCAGATCTGGATGACCTCCACGGCCTGGAGCAGGTCAAACGTCTGCTCTCCTTTTTCGACCATCGCCAGAAAATCCTTCAGCATGGTTGAGTAGAAATGTGCCCCATCCGTGACGGTTCCGAAATGGCTTCCCTTGGTTCCTTGCACCAGTCCCTGAAACCCAACGGGAACTCCGTGGGGACACAGGACAGTGAGTTGCGCCCCATTCATATACTTCACCTGGACCGCGGTGCGGCCTCTTTCGCCAACGTCGAAGACCTCTACCGGCCGGCTGTTAATGAGACAATGCCCCAGCGTGACGGAGTGCATCCCATAGAAAAGGAAGGGGCGCCCGAAGTGGAGATCAGCAGGGCCCATGGTGCACGCCATGACGACCTCGCCGATATCTTTGGCTCCCGAGCGAACCTCCTCGAATTCCTTCGTGTATTTCAGGGCGGAGGAAGACATGAGAAGGCACTTGCGGGCCCGCGCCAGGTCCACGAGCTCACGGGCCGAGGCGACACTATCGGCGAAGGGCTTGTCGATGAAAGTCGGAATGCCGCGTTCGATGAAAGGTCGAGCGTATTTGTACTGCACCAGCGACAAGTCATCGCCGATGTAAATGGCGTCCAAGCCGTCGAACATGTCTTCCAGCTTGTCTGCCACTTCCGGCACTTTTGCGAATCGGGA
>JACQGJ010000139.1 GCA_016199605.1 Armatimonadota bacterium
GGCACCCGGGCAAGGTTCTGACCGTTGAGGTAGAGGTACTTCTTCTCGAAAGGCGGCCCGTCTGAGCCGAAGAGATCAATGCGCAGCTTGGCAGCCTTAATTCCAGCGAGGTCCTTCTCAGTAGGTGTACGGGGAAGAACCGACACGGGGATAGGCGGAGGCGCGTAGATGGCCTCGGCAGAGCAGAGGGACTCAAGGTCCTTTCCGACAAGCTCCAGCATCTGCCCGTCTCCGGCTTCGAGCGTCAGGCGCACCTGTCGACCTGGCTTTGCCTTCGAGGTCTTGCCTTCCAGCACCTTAATCTGGGTAACAGCCGGTGAGAACTTCAGCACGACCTGGCGTGGCTGTAAGTCACCGGACTTCTTGCTTGCCCGGCAGTCCACCACCATAGCCATGGGCGCCCTGCCCGGCTTCGTCAGGAGCCCCACCAGCAAGTCGTCACTCATCGTCTCGACCAGCTTGCCCTTTTCCGGTCGCACCAAAGCCTCAGCCGACTGCAATCCCGCCGTATCCTCCGGAAAGGGCCACGCTGGTTCTTTTGCGCCGAACGCCGTGCCAAACAGACCCGTTGAGGTTCGGCCGAGGACCTTCGGACCCCAGGCAGCGATGCGGTGGTTGATCTTCTTCGCAATCGGATACAGGGAAGTCAACGCCTTCCGCACTTCCTCTTCGGTCTGGTACTTACCCTCTCGCTGCAGGGAGCCGCCGTTGTAGCAGAAATACCACATCCCCTCCGCGCCGTAGGCCAGGGCCGCGTAGGCCGGGAACCGCAGAAGAGTGTCGCTCACCTGCTCGCGCTCGTTCGGCGGGGCAGCATTGAACATCGGCCAGAAGAGCACCCCGAGGTCACGACATTGGCGACTGAAGCTCGCGTACGTCGCCGCATACTGGCGCGCCAGCTCCTCTGCCGGTAACCCCCACTGATAGAGAGTCGGATAGATCTGGGGATTCACGATGGGGTTATTGTGCTCCGCCAGATTGGCCGGAGAAATCCAGCCGCAAAGCCACGGCATCAGGTGGGGCTTCGACAGGGAGAACAGGAACTTCGTACAGTCGTTGGAACGCTCACCGACGCTGCCCTGATCATCACCGACCATGTAGCCGATCAACGCGGGATGCCTTCCGATCTTCTCGTGCAGCCATTGCAGCTCGATGAGACTCGAGGGATGGTGCACCGGGTGCGGCTCGTAAGGTCCGGCCTTGCCACCCCAAGGCTTGTCGTTCTTCGTGTAAGTGTCGAACACCACGCCAAGCCCATACTTCCGGGCGAGGTCAAGCTCCTTGATTCCCTTGTCGGCGTCGCAATAGTCGTTCAGTTGCATGTACCGGCCGCACATCACGACGTTGAAGCCACATTCCCGGTAGAGCTTCACTTCCGGCTCCGTGGGACCTGGCCCCCACCACGCGCCAATCACGAAGTCTTTGAACTTGAAGTCCCAGTTGTCTCTCGGCCTCTTCAGGATCGCATCTGCCGACACAGCCAAAGGGCTCATGCACCAGAGAGAAAGCCACACCGCCAGCGAGGCCAGGACAGATTTCGGATCAACCACGGTTGCCATGAGGTATCATCTCCTTCCAGGTGTTCTTCTGCGCGAACGCGTGGAATCCTCCAACCGATCCCACTGCTCAGCCCAGCCTCAACCGGATGGGGGGGGAGACCCTTTCACGGACAAAAACGAATGAATTCGTTACGACAAATGCTCGCATGTCAACAGGGATCTTCAAGCGCTCTTTCTCCGCTGTTGTTGTGCAGGTGCTTCACCAGAGTTCGCACCAGATACGACACCCCCAGATAGTTTACGTGCGGGTCCTCCGTCTGGAAAGAGATGTCCCGACCGAGGTTGAGGTCCAAACCTTCGCTGAGAGCGCCGTGCCTTATGTCGTCGGGATCGAAAACCTGATCGTCCTCCGCCCGAAAGAGTCCCATCTCCGCAGCGGTTCTCCACAACTCATCGCCGGTGAGGTCGTAGAGACGCTGGTAGTTCCAGACCATGTAGAGGTTCTCGCCACCGAGAGTCTGCTTGAGAGTGTATTCCCAGACCGAGGCCTGCTGGGCCGAGCCAAGGATTCGCCGGGGCAGGCCGTCCTCGGGTTGCCACAGCCACTGCCACAGCAACTGAATGTGCGCGGCTTCGAGCGCCAGATCCAGGTATCGTCGCTCGCGCGTGTGCTCATACAGATCGAGCAGACCATCGACTGCGTAGCTTCCGGGCGTCGCGCTGGGAGTCTCCCATCGGTTCCACCCGTTGCCGGGATGATCGTCCGTGATGTAGCCTGCAAAGTGACGAGTCTTGATAAAGGTTTCCTCGATCCAATCGGCGAGACGACAACATCCTTCGAGGTATCTCGACTCTTCAGTGGAACGGTGGGCGCGAACCCAGGCGCTCAAGGCGGAAGCCGCAGAGACGGATTGAGCCTCGGTTCCATCAGAGGCTCCCGTCGAAGCCACGAGCTTCCAGGGAATCGCCCCGTTGTCTTCTTGCAAGGAAAGAAGCCAGTCGCACGCTTTGATCCCAGCAGCAAGCAGGTCACGATCGCCAAATTCCTCGGCAGCTGCCAGAAGGTTCTCCGCGATCTTTGCGGTGGTATGGGGATAGACGTAATCCTCGCCGATGAAGTCGAAGCCCTCGTGAGTCCTCATGTTGAGGTTGTCGTGGAAAGCGCCGTAGGCAGTTTGAACGTGACGAGTGATCCAGGTCGCAATGGCGCGCGCCATGTCCCGCGCTTCACCGTCGTTGCTCCACTGAGCGTATTCCAGAAGTGGGAGAATCGCGTGACCGCAGAAGCCGCAGGTGAAGCCTGCTCCGAAAACCTCCCCATCGAGCCATCCCGCCTTCTTCGAGCAAAGATTGAGGAAAGCCGCCTCGTCTGTCGCGAGATGCCCGGTCGCTTTCGCCGCGGCCGCATTGTTCTTCAATGCCGTGTAGGCTGCTTCGAGAGTTGCCTCCAGCGGCCGGTTGGGAGGCAGAGGTTTCGGCTGCAAGTTTGATCGGAGAGCAAGATTCAGCTCGCGTGGGCTTAACTCGTCCGCAAGGAAGATCCCTTCCAGGATCACTGCTTCTCCTGGGCGCACTCGCCGCGTCGGCTTGATCGTGATAGGCACATGGACGTTGCGCAGCATCTTCTCCGTCTGCGTGCGTGGCCACCAGAGACAGGAGGGCGTGGGATGCACCGCGTACGCCAGATCGCCGAAGTAGCCGACACAGGAGCCGAGGGAGTTGGTGCGCCAACAACTGGGCAGCATATTGAAGTGAACGCTGACGAGGTACTCTTCCGCGGGGAGCGCCGAAGGCGTGATCTCATAGCGCCAAACGATCCAACCGTGCTCGTCAATGCGCCATCGAGCGTTCCCCGACCAGGTGAGGCTGCCGGTCGTCACCGGGGACAGACTCGCCCGCAGGGATTCTCCTTCCCGAGTGAGGGAAAGCACCCCGCCAGGATGCTCCTTGCCTTGTGGGTCGGTGATGACATACGCGCCTTCCATCATCTCGACAAGCTTGATAGCTCGGCCGCCCGTCTTGCAGAAGACGCCCCCGCCCGCATGGAATTGCCATTCGCCTCGGTGTTTGTTCCAGACGATGCTGAGCCGTTCCTTCGACAGCTTGACCTGTTGCTCACTAATCTCGATCATCCGACAAACCTCACCCAGCCGAACTTTCTTGCGTCCTTGCCGTATCCGATGCCGCTGTAAAGCTCAAGCCATCCGTCGCGCCCTTCGCCGTCGTCCTCATTCAGGATCAAGGCAAAACCGGCGAGGTCGCCGGGGCGCGGAGTCCTTGCGTTAATCTCCTGCCAGGGGATAGCGGCTTCGTAAGTCGTGTGGTTGCCTTCCCGACTCGATCGGAAGGCAACGGACGGATTGGCCTTTTCGTTCCAAAGCCAGCGATAGACCTCGTCACCACTGTCGGTGCGTGTCAAACCGATTTCGGGATACGAGATTGGCTGACCGGCTTTGGCGGCCTCCCCTCCGGCAAAGCCGTAATCGAGGGCCAGTTGCACATTGTCCGACTGCCACACTTCACTTCCGTGATTGGGCTGGACGTGTTTGTCATCCGTCGCCTCAACGAGGACGTAGAGCGCGACCTCGTCCCACCTCATGCGGACCTTCGCTGACAAGTCCTCCGCTCCGACCCAGGCTCCCGGACGCAGCGTCCAGAAATCCTCCCGCCTTGCACCGAGAAGCGCAGGGGTGACCTGGGACCACTCTGAGCCGCGACCGTCAATCGTCGGCCGAGATTTGGCCCGCGGCACGTTCCAGATTCCCAGTTTGAACGTCGCCGCTGCCTCTGCGCCAGTGGCGGTTCTGACTCTCACCTCCAACGGACAGGTTGCCCCGGGGGTTGTGGACCCGAAGCCGAGGGTCGCACGGCGCACCGAGTTGCCGCGCGGACTCAGGTTCAAGGGGGATCTGTCGCAGCGGACGGTCACACCCGGAGCGGCGCCGATTTCTATCTCCGCCCCCTGCAGTTCAACCTCCCGAGTGTTCTCCAACACCAGGGGAACATCGATTCCCTCCCCCCTGTCTTGCGGAGTGCCCAAGGATATCGACACAGGCTGCACGATCTCGAGGCTCGCACCCGCCGAGGCAATCTCCTTCCCGGCGGCGTCCGTTGTTCGGGCGGTGAGGGCGGTTGTTGTCGGCTCGGCGTCTTGCCGAATCCGGAAGGAAAACAGGCCCGGGTCCTTCTGGCTTCGTTGAACCTCGCCGTCCACGAGACTTGTGTCGAAACTGAGCTTGAGGTCCTTGGCCCTTTTCGAGGTGATCCTCAATTCTGCCTTTTCACCAGCGGCCATCGGGCGCAAACGGTCTATCCCGATGGAGGCCTGTGCCAACGCCGCCCCCCTCAGATTGCCCGTAATGAACACGGGCCTGTCGTCGAGGGCCAGGGTGAGATTGCCGTCGAGGAGGGGCCGACTCTCCCGGTGAGCATCTGCCCAGGTCAGTTTCACTTGTTTGGCCTTCAAGCTCAATGCGAGGGTTCCTGCGCCGCCATCGCTCCAGGCGACGAATGTCCGTCGGCCTCTCCGCTCGAACTCATAGCAATACCGTTGGTCCTTCTCGTCCAGAGGCAGGAGCCGCCGGAGGAACTTCGCTCCCGTCAGGTGCTCGGTCATCATCTTGTAAGCCACGTAGTTTTGCTTTGGCGCGAAGGTCTCCCATCGGAGGATCCCGAAGTTGTGCTCGTTGTATTTCTGGTCCAGGCCGTCATCCTGGAAGTCGTACCAGATGATCCGCTCAACGAAGGGCAGCGCCATTGCCTGCACGTGCATGCGAATCAGGTAGTTGCCCGACATTTCCTCGGTGACTCCGCCAGGGACCTTATGCGTCGGCCACCCGATCTCGGTCAGCCAGATTTTCTTGTCGCCTCCGCCATACTTCTTCATCAACTCGTGTGCGCTGGTGACTTCGCGCACGAAGTTGGTCTTCTCGGGCGAACCGGGATAGCGGTACGGATGAATCGACAGAGCATCCATGTAGTCAACGCCACCGCGTTTCAGGACTTCCTCGATGTAGTGCAGATCGGTCCCCGCCGTGCAGACCCCGACTACAGTGCAGGTCGGATCGGCGAGTTTGGCTTGCTGATAGGAGATCTTCAGAAGCCGGGCGTAAGCTTCCGGGTCGGGCTTGGGTCGCCAAAAGCCGATGTTGGGTTCGTTGTAGACTTCCCAATGCTTGCAGATATCCTTGAAGTGCCGGACCAGCTCGTAGCAGTACTTCCCAAACGCCTCCTGGGCTTCAGGGCTGGTGGGTGAATTGCCGCCATCGTAGAAGTCGCTGCTATAGTCGAAGAGGATGAATGGGATCACGCCATGCTTCACAGCCGGCTGCATGAATCGATCCGCCCATTCGGGCATGGTGATTTGGCCTTTCACCTTTTCACAGCCGCCCCAGTAAATCTCATCGCGGAACCACTTCGCTCCCGCCTTCGACATCAGGTCGAAGGAGCGTGGAATGTCGCCCTTGCTCTGACCGAAGTGTCCACACACACCGAAGAAGCTATTAGGGTCGAGGGCGGAGTTGTGCGGATGCGCGAAGTAGGCGAAGGTGTCGGTGAAGTCGCGCTTGGTTCCCTCGATCACGAGGGTGGCCTGGACGCGGAACAGTCCTTCTCTGTCTTTGGGCAGTGACAGATGGAACCGCTGCGTTTCTCCTGGATTGAGTTTGAATCCCTGGTTCTGATCCAGCACAACAATCCCACGAGGGCCAGTGACACGAACATTAGCGGTCCCCGCGACAGGCGATTCGGGATTCGCGCTGGTCACTGTCAGTCTCGGTGCCTTCTTTTTCTCCCCGCCCCAGTAGATACCTCCGAAAGCGTCGGTCTCCAATCGAACGGTCACCTGATCCACCGGCTCCACCTCCGAGGTGTAGGATAAGTCATCGAAGTAGAGGACGCCGTCAAAAGGCTCTTTCGCACTGTCCACCAGCACCGACTCGAAGTGCAAGGGCAAGTCCCACTTGCCGTCGCCATTGCCACTCCAGTGAACCTGATCTTTCTCCAACGGGATTGTCACCTGCTTCCATCCCGTCCATGTGATGTCCGGCATCCAGTACTGGAAGACTTCGCCGCCGGCATCATTCACCCGAAGACGCATCGGTTGAGCGGAGCCATCGCCGTATACCCACGCGGAGAACTCGGTGGGCCGTCCCATGAATTGCGCCGCCATACCGAACCCGAAGTAGTTGAGAAGGTTCGGCTTGCTCTCAAAGGTGTACGTCAGCTTCACTGAATACTTGCCGCTGTGCGCCTGGTCGCCACTGATGACTGCCTGCGACTTCTCGCTGACGTTCTCGCCCGACCGCCAGACCCGCGGCTGGCCCTCGAAGTTGGAGAGGAGTAGCTTTGTGGGCTTGGCGGATGCGCCGTTCGAGACGGAGAGGAGTATGGAAAGCAACGCTGCGAGAGTAATGGTTTTGAGTATGTTCATCTTTGCCTCTTCATCGGTTCGCGGGTAGGAAAGGGTGCACTAAATGATCAGTGGTCTGAAAGAAGCTATTTTGTCATTGCGAGGAGGGACGACGAAGCAATCCCCAGGGGCATCGCGCTGGTCGAAGGGGATTGCTTCGTCGTCCCTCCTCGCAAGGACACTATACCCACCACTGGTTATTCATGCACCCGGTTGAAAGTGTGGTGCTGTAGAACGGCCAGCATTTTAGCGCGTCATCGGGCGCAATGCAAACGGGTTCGCCCGCGTCACTTCTCCCATCTCAGCTTCTTCATGTATTCCAGCGCCTGAGCATTGGCTCGACCGGGGAATTTCCAGAGAATCAGGTGAATGGATTTCGTAGAAGCAGGATAGTGGAGGCGGGTATGGATCGAGTAATCCCCGTGGTTGACGACAACCTCCTCCGGCTCTCGGGGGGGATAGAGCAGCGCACAGGAGGAGTGGTATTCGCTGCCCGTCTTTGCCGGGTCCCATATCCTGTCATAGTAGAAGACCCACGCTTCATCCTTATCCAGCGGGACATCAAACTCCTTTCCATGCGGAGCCTGGACATCCCTTTTGGCGGTGGAAATCCAACGATCTCTCTCTCCTTCCTTGGCATAGTCTCCCGGGTAGCAGAGCAACTGGGCTTTGACGGATCTCAGGGCGCGCTTCGGGTGCAGCCTTACCTCGAGGAACAGGTTGTCTGCGTTTTCCTGACAACTGAACTCCATGACCACTTTTGCCTCGCGGGTATCCCACTCGATGTCCACGATGCCTTTCTCCCCTCCTTTGATGGAGGTCACCTGAGCCGGGCAATCGTGGACCGGGTTTCCGTTGAGCAAGAGGTCCACAAAGCCATACCCGTACCATCCCCTGTCGGTTTCGTTGGTGAGAAGCCCGATGCGACACCTCTCCTTGCCCGGAGGCAGAAGGAGATCCTCCTTGAACGTCTGAAGAAGGAGCGAGTATTCAGTCGTTCCCGTCCTGAGATCAATCCTCCTGCCTTTGCCGAACTGGAAATCGCGATGGTTCTCATAGGTTCCCCGGTCTTTGACCACCACTCCCGCGTGAGCCAATCCCGCCAGGCTCAAGATGACCGTCAACAATAACACAGATTCAAGCAGTCTTTGCACGCTGTCTCCCCATCGCGGCCGCGCCGCGATCACAAACCTTTTTGCGTAAAGAAGGGGAAGAATTCAGCAGCATTGCAGATTGCCGATCGGGAATTTGCCCTCGCAATTCGCAATGGGGTTTGGACATGCTCGGCATGATTCTGCCCTTCATTCTGCGCTACATTTCGCTTCCTGCACTTCTCCCGTGATGTGGTCGGTGAACCGGATAGTGTAGATTCCTGGGTTGTCATTCAGAGGCAGAGGCAGGATGTGCATCGCCGCGATGTGATAGTTTTCGGTCATTGAACCTCTCCCCTTCAGAACCCTTCACTCGCCGGCTTGAGGCGAATCGGCGGACCGGGTTGAGGGCGCTGGGCGAACAGACGCCAGCCGA
>JACQGJ010000140.1 GCA_016199605.1 Armatimonadota bacterium
CAGATTCAGGGCCTGGAAATTCACGTGATTGAGATTGCCGCACGCTCCGTTGAAAAAAGCAGGCATCACTCCGGCCCCGAAAACTCTCCGGAGAACCTTGCGCACCACGCCCGGGTAGTCCGCGGACATCAGCGTGCCTCCAACCGTATCGTCGTGGCAGGCGTAGTTCACCACGAGACAACGGGCGTCGCCGATCTCGCTCTCCACTCTCATGACGGTGACTTCCGGGTCGATCGGGCCGGTCGGTTGCACGATATCGGGGTTGCCCTTGCCCTGGGCCTCGTCCCACTTATCGCCCACACCGGGGTTTGTCCGCACCGTGCCATCCTTCATGAGGTACCGCCGGTTGAAAGAGATGTCGCCTTCGCTGCCGCGTCCGAAACCGAGGTTGGCAGGCTCGAGTCGGTGGTAGGCTTCGAGTATTGAACCGGCCAGCAGCTTCGGAAGGTAGGACAGGTATGCGTCATCCTTGTCTACCCCGAAGGCGCTGACGGTCGCCGGGCCGGTGTGGGTGTGGGTCGTGTGGATGAAGATGTTCTCGGGCGGAACGGGAACATCCCGCGCCGCCAGGGCCTTCGCCTTTTCCACCGTCTCGGGAAGGAGAGCGATCAAGTCGGTCGTCATCATGGCCACGCGGGTGTCGCCGGATTCCAGCAGGATTGTCTGCGCGTACAACGGATCGTGAATGCCCGTCGACTTACGGTCGTCGAAGTAACCGACGAGCGAGGTGCCAACCGGTGGGGTGATGTCTACTTCGGACAAGCCGATTCTCATGTCTGGAAAACCTCTGAATTCAGGATTGCTGTAAAGGTGATTACTTCAGTTGCAGGAACATGTATCTCGAATCAACGACGGTCTCGAAACCGGACTTCTCATACATCGCCTTCGCCGCGGTGTGGCCCTCGTTGAGAGCAACGGTCACCTCGGCAAAGTCCATCTGTTCTTCCCGGAAGATCTGAAGGACGTGGGCGAGTTGCCGTTTGCCGAGGCCCCGGCCGCGGTATTCGGGATCGACGGCATTGTTGCCCACCGTGCCAACCTTGCGGACGGGGTCCAGCCGGTAAGAGGCAAAGCCGACGACCTTACCTTCCACCTCGGTAACCAGCACTTGCCGGGGTCGCTCTCGGCACGCTTGTTCCACTTCCGGCCATTTCCACTCCAACCACGGTTTTCCTCCCTGCATTCCGAATCGCTTCTCGAGGAGGTGTGATGCGCCCTGGTCCTTCCACGACAACTCAACCAACTCTTTGATCCGCGCCACATCTTCCGGGCGAACCGTGCGGACCTTGATGGAGCTTTCCATCTTGTTGAACCTTCCCCTCTGGCTTCCGCGAGATTGTAGCCAAGTCTGCGGAATGGGTCAAATGTGAAATTTCCATCATGTCGCCCGGCCTCAGGAGACTCAAGGCTCCAGAAGAAGGCGACTCTGTGTCATTTCCTCGACACGGCTCCATTCATAGACCATCGGATGGTACTCTCCCTGCCGCCACAGCCGCAGCAAGTCCTTGTAGTGACGGCTGAGGGGATGACCCGATTGTCCTGGGGCGCAGACGGCGATCGAGTTGTCCCAGTCACTCAGATCAATGATCTGACGATAGGAGACCCCCGAGCCGCGTACATCGTAGGGATTGATGGGCGAGAAACCCGCCTGGGCAAGAGTATCCTTGTCCCCTCCAAGGGGAACAGGCTTCGGACAGAAGATCCACCTCAGGAACTTGATTGGATGAAATGCGTGAGGAAACGTCGCCTGGTGCAGACGCCCCCATTGCCAGCTTTCGACCTGCGGCCCGAGGCGTTTGGTCAACTCTTCCGCGGTCTTCTTGAGACAGGTTGCGAGAACGGCCTCGCGATTGCGCCTCTCGCCCGTCTCAGGATCCTCCCACCAGACAGCCTGCGGATTTTTGAGAGCTCGGCGCAAGGCCAGAATGTTCCGGCCTCCATACTGGTTGAGTCCACCGAAGGCGCTAATGCCCTGGCCCTGGTACACTGCGCTCAGGTGCCGAAGGTGTTTGCCGATAAGCTCGTTAAGGAGGTGCAGTTGCACGACCTCGTAGATGGTTCCTCCAACGGACTCCGCCGTCAGTTCACCGTCCCACTTCCTGAGTGCATCGAGGCAAGCTGCTACTTGGGGATCGGTCGATGTCAGTGTTCTGAAGTAGTCGGCGAGTTCTTTGCCGGGGACCGAATAGAGGTCGAGTTGCATCCGCCGGAAATCCGGGATCGACAGCTTGGATTTCCCGTTAAGCAGATCCTTGAGCCGTTGGGCGCGGTAGCCGTTAGCATAGTCGCCGCCTAAATCGTAGGGGTACTGTTCATGGACGATTCTGTTGTTGGCGCTGAAGGTGTGCCCCTCCGGTGGGTCCAGGAAGTGAGGCATGGCCTCAAAAGGAATCAGCCCGTTCCATTCCCCTTCGCCCGTCCAGCCTTCTTTCGGGAAACGGCTGGAACAAGGCTTGCGAACCGGCACGCGCCCAGAGAGCCGGTAGCCGATGTTGCCTTCGGTGTCGGCGTAGACAAAGTTGAAACTGGCTCCGGTCCACGTCCGCAAAGCCTCGTTGAAGTCTCCCCAATTCTGCGCCCGGTTCAGGCGAAGGATCGCCAGCATTTGGTCTCCCGGCTCGTGCCCTGTCCACTGAATAGCGATCGGCTCTCTTGTTCCGGGGAACGATTCGGTAACGATGGGGCCGTGTCTCGTGATCGCTACCTCCATTCTCACAGGCTTTCTTCCCCGAAGGGGGATGACCTCCGTCACGAAGTGCGCGGGTTCCCATGACCCCCGAAACTCGAACTGCCTCGAATCCTCCGGATGAGGTTTCTCGATGAAAACGTCCTGCGCATCGACAAAGGAAACCGTGACCCCCCAGGCGATGTGCCGGTTGTGACCGAGAATGACGCCGGGGATGCCGGGGATCGTCGCACCGATGACATCGAGGGTGTCGCACCTTAAGTGCATCTGGTGCCAAAGCCCCGGAGTCGTGAGCGGGACGTGTGGGTCGTGGGCGAGCAGCGGCTTCCCCGTCGTCGAGCGCCAGCCCGCAACAGCCCAGGCATTGCTCCCACCGATCGACCTCATGAGAGGTTCCGTGTGGATCGGGTGATCCTCCCGGTAACCCGGTTCCAGCTCCTCCGCCAGCGATGCTCCAAGGAGTTCTGCCAGTTTCCCGCGAATCAGCTCATTCTCCGCATTCGCCGACATGAACCAGTCGAGGGTTTTGCTCCAGGTGAGAGTGTCAAGCGGGGTCCACGGACGAGGGGTGACTCGGAGGATTTGGAACTCAGCAGGCAGCCGGCGACTGTGAGTCGAGATGAAATGATTGATTCCTTCAGCATAGGCTTCCATAGCCCTCAGTGCGTCTGATGAAATGCTCTGCAATTCGGTCTCCGCCGCTCGCCGGAATCCCAGGCGTCGGTAGAACTTGTCCCATTCAAGTGTACGCGATCCGAAAACCTCGGCCATGGAGCCGGATCCGATCCGGCGGAAGAACTCCATCTGCCACAAGCGATCCTGGGCTTGGACATATCCTTGAGCCATGAAGAGGTCCCGTTCGGTTTCAGCCCGAAGGTGAGGAATTCCCCATCGGTCACGGCACACTTCGACGGGAGCGGCCAACCCGGGCAAGCGGCAGGACCCGCTGGTCTTCGGAAGCGGACGGAGAAACGCTCGCCAGAAAATGAACAGAAAGAGGGCCAGGATTGACGAGCAGAGAAATGCGGGAATCAACGAGAGCATAGTGGTGCCAGGGTGACGGGACGGTCCTTCGATGGATTTTAGCGGGCCAACGCGACGTCGTCGGTCAGATTGTGATTGACTGTATTCTACTCCTCGTCGATAATGTTTGGCAAAACGAAGCGATGGCCAGTCACTCCAGAGAAGGCGATTGACAGAGGCTCCGTGCAGGGACACCATGAACAAGACGAGCCGGACACGCGATGGAAAGGCTCACCGAGGAGAGTAAGCTGATGACGATAGATATCACCGAAGCCGCGAAAGAGAAAATCACGGAAGTGATTGGCCAGTCCGTCGAGCCTATCAAAGGACTCCGGTTGGGGGCGACTCCCCGGTCGCCTCTGAAGGCTGATTACAACATGGCCCTCATCAAGGGAGAAGACCGCACCAAGGAAGAGGACGTGGTGATCCCGAACGGCGCGTTCAATGTTTATGTCGATCCAATGAGCGCTCCTTACCTCGACGGCGCGAAGATCGACTACATCGAAAACCTGATGGGTGGAGGGTTCAAGGTTGACGGCCCTCCCGCGTTGATCGAAAAGCTTGGCGGAGCCGTTGCTGCAAAGATCCAGAAACTTCTCGACGAGCAGATCAACCCGAGCGTCGGGATGCACGGCGGCTACGTCAGCCTGATCGACGTGAAAGATAATGTCGCCTTCATCGAGATGGGGGGCGGCTGTCACGGCTGCGGCATGGCGCACGTCACGCTTCGCGAGGGCGTGGAAGTCGTCATCAGGGAGAACGTCCCTGAGATCACCGAGATCTACGACACGACGGACCATGCTAGCGGGAAGAACCCGTATTACGCTCCCGCAGAGTGAGTAACTGCCACCCCGTCAAGACCGTGTCTGGTCGGAGTTGCAAGCTCCTACCGGGGCTCTACCTTAACCCTCACGGTGAAGACCATGTCCTCCTTCCCCCACGGCCCCGGCGCTCCGCTCCAGCTATTGGTGAGGCGATCGTAGGAGATCAACGCCTCGTTCGGCCCAATCTTCTGCATCCCTGTATAGGAGGTGCTCAGAGACGAGTCCTTCCCTTCACAGAAGGATGCAGGATATTGTGAGGAGGCCTCGGCCAGGGAGGCGTTGTGGTGTTCGGCCAGGTTAATTCGCTCCCATTGCTTCCCTTCCTTGTCAGCGCAGACCCACAGGTACAGCCCCGGTCGGCCCCCTGACAAGAGGATCAGCCCTTTCCCAAGACGCACGAGCTGTGGCTCAACGGAGAAGACCCCGGGCATTGATTCCGGGATGGTCCAGGTGGCTCCTTCATCTGCGCTGTAGCTCTTGCAGTAGGGCTGGCTGCTGCCAACGCGGTACACGCACATCAAACGGCCATCGGGAAGACGCACCGAATTGGATTCGTTGGCGCCCTCACCGGCGTTCTGCATCGTCATTCCCTCTGCTACCAGAGAGTGATAGCGCCAGGTGAATCCTCCGTCCTGGCTGGTCATGGCGATATTGCAGTCCTTCCCCTCTCCGGCAAATCTGCCATAAATCGTGGTAATAAGTCCTCCGTCTCGCCAGCGCAGGATGTTGCCGTTGGTCAGCAGATAGAGCTCTCCCACGTGGTAGTCTGCCAGGTCCCGAGGGAAGTCGAGGAACTTCACCGTGGCAGTCTCAGCCGCAACGGAGCCTTCTTGTGAGAGAGTCAGTATTGTCCCTTCCGCCTGTGCATTACGTTTGTCTTTGGCTGACAAAGCCCATAGCTCGTAAGGCATCATAAGAAGTCTGTTGGGCCCCAACGGAGTGGAGATGGGGCCGTATGAGTCGATGTCACGGACCCAGTTCCAGGAGGACCCACCGTCTCGTGAAAGGTACAGCTTTGCCGGCCACTTCCCCTGCGCCATGTCCGCCGTTACGACGACCTCGCACAGGAGGTTCCGATCGTCGAACGGATGCAGCGTTGAAAACCAGAAATGTCCTTTTGCCTGACCCACCACTACGGGATCGGCGATTTCCAATTTGCACGTCCCGAAACTGTATTGCTTCATCTTGTCTCCCTTGAAAATAACCCGTTCGTCCAGGAGTTGCACTCCTGGACGTGACTATGAATTGGCAGTTGAACTGCACATCCCGCGGAACGGGCGAGTCAAACTCGCGTTTCATACCCCGTCCAGGAGTGCAACTCCTGGACGAACGGCTTCCTCCTTCGCATGGGAAGACCGCTCATAGCACGACTCGAGGGACTGGCAAGGTGGCTCCCTGTTGGATCGCCTCGTGTCCGACTAACACGATCGCCAGGCTTTGCAGGGCGTCATTGAGACCGGCGACGATGTCACCGTCCGTTTCTATACAGTCGAGAAGTTCCTCAAGCTCCGTGGTCACGGGCTTCAAAACACCGGGGACGTCAAAGCTGAGGAGCTTCCTCTTGTTCAGATCGAAGTGCTCGATAAGGTCTCCCTTCTCGCCTTCAGATAGACGATCATGGGAGTAGGTGATGCGTATCCGGCCCTTTGGTCCCAGGAACTCCTTTTCGCTGAAGTTGCGATAGGTGCGACTCCAGCCCACCTCATACAGCCCACACGAACCCTTCGATAGGGCCACACCGATCACCTCGTAGTTGAAGTTGTCATGGGGGATATCGAACTCCGTCCGAGCGCCGACGCCACATACCGAAACGACCTCCTCACCACTAAACCATCGCATCAGGTCCACGTAGTGACAGCCACAGTCAATCGCGGGCGACGTTTCCACGATCAGTCCAAGGTCTCGCTTCCACTGTTCTTCATTGATGGCAAGTTCCCCTCCCAGCATCCGCATGACCATTGGGGCGCCGATCGCCCCTCCATGGATCATATCAGCCACTGTCTGGTACGTCCGGTTGTGTCGGAGGATGTAGCCGACCCGCAGTTTGCAGTCGGTTTCGACGGCAGTCCGACAGAGGGCAAGGGCATCATCAAGGGTGCAGGCAAGAGGCTTCTCGCACAGAACATGCTTGCCTCTCCGTAACGCTTGTTCGGCGATCTCTCGGTGTGTCGAAGGAGGAGTTGCCACGACCACGACCCCAACCGAGGGATCCTCCAAAGCTTCGCGGTAATCGGTCAGTGCCTTCGCCGCGCCGTACGTCTTCGCTGCCTGCTCTGCCGTCCCGGAATTCAGGTCAACAGTCGTGACAAGACGTGTCCGCTTGCTTTGAGCGGCCGCTGCCACATGGTTCATTCCCATGCCACCGCACCCGATAACAGCTACTCCATGCTCGTCCATGTTAATCGCCTCAGTCTGCCGGTTACCTCAGGGTCGCGCCGCCGCTTGCTGACACCTCTCGATGGCATGGTGGATTCGACGGCAGACGTCTACTCCTGTTTGAGTCGGTGTTCCAGTGCGAACGGCGTCAACAAACGCCTCGACGGATTCCCTGACCCCTACAAATCCGTAAGCGGGCCGGAGCGCATC
>JACQGJ010000142.1 GCA_016199605.1 Armatimonadota bacterium
CCCGCAACGGACAAGCAACTGCTCAATGGCATTGCCGTGGGTGAGGAATTGCTGGCGAAGTACCAAGACCGGATTGGGCAAACGGTTCCCATCTGGCGGAAAATATGGAACATGGGCTTTCCTCAAGTCGCCTCAGGTTCTTATGTAGCCTATCATCTGGGGCAATTGGCCCTCCGGGTATGGGACGGTGCGTTCCATCTCGTGGTGAAGTGATCGAGCGCCCGGTTTCCATGGACGCTCACGAGTAAGGTGAAAATCAAACATGGTACAGCGACAACTCATCGACCTGATACGTAAGTCTCTCGCCCTCCTGAAAGCCGACTGGCCGGAGATAGACTTGCCCGACGAAATCCAGCTTGAGACTCCACCGAGGAAGGACCTCGGGGATTTCTCTACAAACGTGGCCATGGTCCTCGCCAGCCAGAGGAAACAGCCCCCGCGACAGGTGGCGGAGAAGATTGTTGCGGTCATGACGGCGGAGTCCTCCCCGGAAATCGAGAGGATCGAGATCGCTGGGCCAGGGTTCATCAATCTCTTCCTCAATGACTCTTGGCTTTACACCTCCCTGAAATCCATTCTCTTGCAGGGCTCCGCCTTTGGGAAGAGCGATCTGGGAAAAGGGGCCAGGGTCCTTGTGGAGTTCGTGAGTGCAAATCCCAACGGCCCGATTCACATCGGCCACGGACGAGGAGGCGTGATTGGTGACGTCCTCGCCAACCTCCTCGCCGCCGTCGGTTACGAGGTGGACCGTGAGTTCTACGTCAACGATGCCGCCACCAGCGGGCAGATGCTGCGCTTTGGTCGGTCGTTGGAGGCGAGATACTTCCAGTTGCAGGGCATCGACAAAGAGGTCCCGGAGGACGGTTACCACGGCGAGTATGTGATCGACATTGCCCGTGAGATCCTGGACGCGGACGGGCCGAGATACAAGGACATTCCCGAGGCTGAACGACTCAGCACGTTCACCGCGCTCGCCCAGGAGAAAATGCTGGAGCATCAGAGAGAGATTCTCGAGCGTTTCGGTCTCCATTTCGACAACTGGTTCAGCGAACAGAGCCTCGTGGACGCCAGGAAGGTGGAAGAGGCGATCGAGACCCTGAAAGCCAGAGGATATACCTACGAGCAGGACGGGGCTTTGTGGCTGAAGTCCACTCAATTCGGTGACGACAAAGACCGAGTGCTGGTCAGAAGCAACGGAGTGCCGACCTACCTCGCCTCTGATGTCGCCTACCATCAGGACAAGTTCGAGCGGGGCTATGACAAGCTCATCGACATCTGGGGGCCTGACCACCACGGCTACATCATTCGAACCAAAGCTGCGATGCAGGCCATCGGATACTCTCCGGATCGTCTCGACATCTTTGTGCACCAGATCGTACGGCTTCTGAGCGATGGCGAGTTGGTCCGAGCCTCAAAACGGGCGGGAGATATCATCACCCTCGAGGAGATCCTCGATGAAGTCGGCAGGGATGTTACCCGGTTCTTCTTTCTGATGCGTAGCCATGACAGCCACTTGGATTTCGACCTGGAGCTCGCCAAGAGGGAGTCTCAAGAGAACCCCGTCTACTACGTCCAATACGCCCACGCGCGGATCTGCTCCATCCTGCGGGAAGCGTCGGAGGGCGGCGGGAAAGCTGCGCAGCTTGATTCCGCGGAGGCCGACCTCACGGCCCTTACACAGGAAGCCGAGCGGGACCTGATGCGCAAACTCGCCGAGTTGCCGGAAGAGATTGAGGTCGCCGCGACGGAATACGCGCCCCATCGCCTCATCCGCTACGCGCAGGAGTTGGGATCGGTGTTCCATGCGTTCTATACCGAGTGCCGCGTTTTGTGCGAGGACGAGAACCTGGCATGCGCGCGCCTCGCTCTGGTGCGCGCGACGCGAACCGTGCTGCAAATCACCCTCGGTTTGCTGGGCGTCGATGCCCCGGAGCGGATGTGAGGTGGGCGCCCCGGCAAGACTGGAACCCATTCTCTCTCTCCAAGGCCACTCACTTGTGAGCACTTTCAGCGAAGCCTGAGCTTCGTGAGGCTGAGGTCGCGTCAATATTGTTGACTCCAACTGCCCCACTTTCATCGCACGCGAAGCGTCGCCGGATCGCCTTGATGATCGCGATCACAGCCTTGCTGCCCCTCCTGGTGGGAGTCCCTACCCTCCGTTTCTTCCTGGGGCAGATTGAGGAAGTCGTCGATCAACTACAGTCTCAACGGGCGTTCTCCCTGGCGCACGCCCTCGCCCACATGGTCAGCGCCGCCTTGCCGTATGAAAAGGAGCCTTCGGTTCTGAGCTCCATTCTGCGGAGATTCGCCAAGTCCGAGAAGGGGTTGTTGTATGTTGTCGTTCTGTCCCCCAAGGGAGAGCCGATAGCGGCGGTGCATTCGAGGCGCTACGCCCTCGATATCCAAAGCTTCAAAGGTCGAACCCCCGACGACTTCGCACTGGTCGAGGCTGCTCTCCTAAAATCCGAGCCGGAGAAAGGAGGAGCTGCCCCGGCAACTCGCCGGCTCCGCGGGGCACTCCACGACCTGTTCTTCCTGGACGACGGGCTATACTATGACGAGGTTGCCATCCCGGTTGCTGATCCTCCCGTTGGCTACATCCACTTCGGGTTGGACATCACCGCCTCCAGGCAGATGGTTCATACCCAGCGAATGCTGATGTCGGTGGTGCTGTTGATGATCGTCGTGGCGGGCCCCCTCCTGGTCGTGGCCATGCACCGGCGGCCGTTGGGATCGTCGGAGCAAAGGAGCCAGCAGTCCGAAGCCCTCCTCGATATCAGCCGCACCTTGCTCACTGCCGAGTCGCTGGAATCCGTGCTCCAGCAGATCGTCTTTCACGTGGGTGATGTCCTCCACAACCAGCAGGTCTGCCTGCTGCTGATGAACCAGGTATCTCGCCGCCTGGAACCCAAGGTCTGCCGGGGATTGGATACGCGGTTCACGGAAGCGGTTAACGATGAGCGGGTCGCGGATTTCCTGAAGTACTGTATGGGACAAGTGCGCTCCCTGGGGTATGAGGAGGCTCGCAAGGTCTCTGGCTGGGAAGCCATCGAAGCCGCGGTGGGACATCCCGTGCGCAGCTTTATCGCCTCACCCTTGAACGTCCATGCGGAACCTTCGCGAGAGGTCCGCCGAACGCTCGGGTTGCTCCTGCTGTTCCGGGAGTCGGGGAGCTGCTTCTCCAGAGACGAGATACAGTACCTCGAGACCTTCTCTCACTTGGCCGCCTTGGCGATCGAGTATTCCTCTTTGCTCGCGCAGTCGACGCTGATCCGGGAAATTCACCACCGTGTGAAAAACCATCTGCAGGACGTGGCGAATCTGCTCTCCCTGGAAATGCGCCGGGTTCCGGATGAAGTCGCGCGGCAGCCTCTTGAGAACACTCTCAACCGTCTGAAGAGCATGTCCGTCGCCTATGACCTCCTGGCAAGAAGTGAGCAGCACGATTTACCGGGGGAACACTCGGAAGCAAACTTGAAAGAGATTCTCGAAGAGCTTTCCGCCAGAGTATGGCAATCGATGGTGCCGTCGGACAAACGGGTGACCATTAGAGTTCTCGGGGACGACCTCTATGTTCCCTCTCGCAAAGCCGCCAGCGCCGGGATGGTGGTCAACGAATTGGCAACCAATGCCTTGAAACACGGCCTGGCCTCCAGGGCTTCGGGAGAAGTCGAAGTCACCCTCCGTCGACAGAACGGACAGGCTTTGATCTCCGTCACGGACAACGGAGTCGGTCTGCCGGACGAGTTCAACCCCAAAGACCACGCACGGCTGGGGCTGACGATTGTGCAGACTCTTGTCGAGCGGGATCTGGGAGGCAAGCTCACCCTCGAGAACTGCCCCGCGACTCCCGAGGGCGGAGGAACCAAAGCCTTGGTGTCGTTACAGGTGTGATGATGCGATCTTTACGGGTGCTGATTGCTGAAGATGACAGCTTGACTGCCCTCAACCTGAAGGAACAGCTTCAGGCGATGGGCCACGATGTCGTTTCCGTGGTTGCCACGGGCCGCGAGGCAGTAGACACCGCCTCCGTCCAGAAGCTTGACCTGATCACCATGGACATCTCGATGCCGGACATGGACGGCTTGACGGCTGCGCGACTGATCCACGATACGGACCTCGTTGCCATTATCATGATCACAGGCAATTCCGATCCGACAGCGATTTCAGAAGCCGCCGAGTCCGGGGTCATGTCCTATCTGGTCAAGCCGATTGGCGAGAAAGACCTGCTGGCGTCCATCGAAGTGGCGATGCAACGATTCAATGAGATGCAATCCATCCGCAACGAATTGAAGACCGTCAAGGAAACACTGGAAACCCGCAAAGTCGTCGAGCGCGCCAAAGGGATTCTCATGAAACGCCAGCGACTGAGCGAACAGGAAGCGTTCACGAAGATGCAGAAGGAAAGTCAGAAAAAGAACAAGAAATTGATCGATGTCGCTCAAGCGATCATTGAGGCAGAGCCTTTTCTGTAGGGAGCGATCCATCCCCCATCCTTCAAGGGAATCATTCATGCCGACTCGTCGTCGCCACGTCGCGGTGAAAATGCCAGAACGTTTGTAGTAGTGCGATTCATCGCACGTTACCCACCGGCACACGTGCGATGAATC